>JAGQQP010000048.1 GCA_020426085.1 Planctomycetaceae bacterium
AATCGATTTTGTTTTGATTCGTCCGACTGCTGAAAGATTTCGTTCTGACTTTTCAGATACTGCTCGCGTTCCTGGGGATTGTCTTTATTTTGTGGCGTTTTTGCAGTCGGGAAGAATTTCAGAATCTGACTGAGCAGCGGCTTCACATCCGCTTTCGGCTGTTTCTGCAACTGCTCCCATTCGAGCACCAGTGCCTCATGCTGCAGTTCCCGCGAGAATTGCGGATCGAGTTTATATTCCTGAACCCGGCTGGCCAGTTTGAGCAGGGTTTCCGGCTGTTTGACGACCAGCTGGTTGTACTCCGCTTTAACCCCCTTGCGATATGCTTCCTGTGCTACTTTTTTCAGTTCGTCATCGTTATAAAAATCCGCCCGGTTGGTGGCCCAGTCTCCCAGGGAATACCATTCGCGGGGATTGGTCAGATCAATTTTGGATTCTTCCGTGACGAAAGACTCCATATCAGAAGGCATTTTATTCAGACTGGTAATCTTAAACAGCAGCCGTCCATTCTCGCGCGCCAGTTGTCCGGTCACTTCCACATTTTGCACCGAGTTATCCAGCTTCGGAATCTTACCGGCATAATAAAAGGGAATCGGGCAGTTGCGAAATCGCAGCGAAAGGGAGTTGAACGTGGAGATACGTCCTTCCAGTGTCTGTGAAACTCCAATCAGCTTATCCCATTTTTCGCGCTGGCTGACAAAATTCTGAATGCTGCGGTCGGCGGCCTGGGTAACAGTCTGAACGCCAAGCACCGCCAGGCACAGGATTAAGTATCGCAGGTACGATTCTGTTTTTTTCATTCTGTCAGCCCCAGGTAATGGGATTGTTGATTCAAAATCTTTTCGATCTGCTCTCGATTCTGAAACGCATCGAACTCAATGCCCAGCAGTTGATAAAGCTTCAAATGCGACCAGAGAAAAGCAGTCTTGCCGTTCAACTCGATAATGCCGGTATCAGGGCGACTGGCATCCGGATGAAAGCCCGCAATTTGCGCTGCAAAAATGACTGGTTGTCCCTGATGCGTTTTCAGGTATTCTTCAAACGCCGGCGAATTCAATTCCAGATACAGCGTGTATTCATCAAGCAGCACGGGCAGATTCAGTCGATAGCGGGAATGTTCTGTCTCTTCCTGTGTCTCGACAGGCGAAAGTGTTGCTTCAAATATCATCCAGGAATCAGCGTAGCGCACATCAAACAGGGTTTTCCAGCTGTCGAGCCCCGTCTGTTTGATTTGCTCGACGGCTTCTTCAGCCATTTCGAACAGTGGTGCTCCCGCTTGCATATTCATTGCCAGCAGTTCGCGTGAAGTCTGGCGAATCTCGTTGGCGGCAGGATCATCACGCCCCAGAACAGTCAGTGCCTGGAATGCTTCCTGGTAGGCTTCGTTCGCGGCAATCAGGTCTTCCTGTTCCAGCATCTCTTCCCCGGTCTGGGTGGCGGCTTTGAGTGTATCGCTGGCCTGCTCCATTTTGCGGCTGTGCATGATTCCGTAACCGGTCAGCCCGACAATCAGAATAATCCCCGCCAGGATTCCGCGAAAGGGGGTAATCAGACGCGTCCGGGGTGCCGGCAGTTCAAACGGAGAGACTTCTGCTCTGGTCTCGATCGCCGAATTCGCTTCCGCAGGTTTCCGGGCCTCCTGCTTCGCTTTACGTTTCTCTCGTAAGCGGGTCACAAATGCCGAATTCAGGATGAAATCGGACAGCTGCTGCTGTTTCGGTAACTGCTTCTTCTTTTTGCGGGCCTTGGGCGCAGGATACGTGTTTCGTGGGAGGATGAAATAGGCTTCATTACATTGCTGACAGGCGTGTCGATAAGGGCCTTTCCGCCGATATCCCGACAGGCTGACGCCGCAAACGCAAACGATTTCATAAGGCTCGGGAATATCCTCCTCGCGACGCTTGTTTTTCGAAGGGATTTTCAGCCAGTCAGCCATAAAATCGATACCGCTTTTGCACGAGGTAAGGTATTGCCTGAAGCTAATTTACCATGAATCTGAGAATGGAAATTGACTCTCCTTATTATAGGCATCCTGACTGCGGATGTCACAGGTCTCTCCCGTGGAGAGACGCTGGATGAGAAATATTGTCTGAAATTCCTCTATTTTTCAGAAATGACGGCAGGCTTTTGACCGCTACAACCGGTATTTCCGTGTCCAGTCACCCGACACTTTTATTTCAGAGAAATCCCTCCATTTGTGCAGAACCAAAAGTTTGACCGACCCGGTTTTCCAAGGTATATGCCAGTACAAATACTATGTTTCTTTTTTGAATCATCAACGTTGATCTCACTCAATTCTGGTCAGTACGGATACTTTCCGAATCAATTCAAAAATCAAATGACGCGATTTTCTGGAGTATCAGGATGTTAACAACATCATCCCCGCATGCGCAGATCACACAAAACACCGGTGAGCCTACTCTCCAGGTCTCACTGCAGCCTTTAACGCACCCTCTGCCTCATCTCAATCTCACCACGGGTGAATACAAGGTCGGCTCGGCTGCGACCTGCCCGATTCAGATTGAGATCCCGGGTATTGCCGAAGAACATTGTCGGATTATTGTTGGTGAATGCGATGTCATTCTGAAGGCCATCGATCCCCGGATCTGGTCCAACGACCGTCCTGTACGCCAGCTGAGACTGACCGCAGGCACGAAATTTTTCATTGGCCCGATTGAGTACCAGGTGGAATCGGTCGAACAGATTACTGATTCTGAAACAGTACCAGAGCCCCAACCTGTATCGAATCCCACTACCAGCCGGCGGATTGAAATTCCTGCTGAACTGATGGAAATTGCCAACTTTCAAAGCGCGCTGCAGGAACGACAGAAACTGATCAAACAGATTGAAACAGAACAGCTGGAGCTGCAGAAGGAAATGCAATTGCAGGAAGCCGAACTGGCACGCCTGCAAAAGCAATTGTCAGAGGAGAGACAACAGGCGGCTCAGAATCCTCCACAGCCTCAATTCGATGCCTCATCCCGTTCATTTGACGAATCCATTCTGGAACTGGATCAGAAACTGCAGCAGCTGGACCTGCTGAAAGGTGAGATCGCGAAGGAGCAGACAGAACTCCTTTTGCACCAGGACCAAATGACTCAGCAGCAACAGCAACTGACCCGACTGGAAAAAGAACTCATCTCTTCACAGGAAGTACTCTCTGAAGAATCCCGCCAGCTGGCTCATGCCTGGCTGGATCTGGAAGCAGAGCAATGCGCAGCACGGACTGAGCTGGAAACGGAACAGGCCCATCTGGAAGCAGCAATCCAGCGACAGGAGCAGCAGGACCATTCTACAAAACAGGCAGAACAGGCCTGCCAGGAACGGGAACAGCAGCTACAGGAAGAACAGAGCCGACTGGCCGAACGCGAAGCCAGCCTGGAATCAGAACAGCAGCGACTGCAGACGCTGGAGCAGGAACTGAAATCCCGTCAACAGGAGATTGAATCCGAGCAGGAGTCGCTGGCCGCTCAACGCGAGCAGCAGACTGAACTGGAACAACGGCAGCAGCAACTCCAGCAGGATCTGGAGCAGCTGAAGCAGAATCGTCAGCAGCTGGAAGAAGAACAGACTGAGTTTCGAATTCAACAGGATGCGCTGTCTGAAGAAAAAACAAAAACACAGGAACTCCAGACGGAATTAGAGGAGAAGAACCAGTCACTGACAGAACTGGATGCGGAGATTTCTCAGCGTCAGAACAGCATGTCAGAACAACAGGAACAGCTGGAGCAGTTACAGGCCGAACTGACTTCCCGTACTGCCGACCTCGAATCAGAACAGGAGAAGCTACAGGGCGAACGCGAAGAACTGAACCAGCAGGTTACTGAGTTTGAAGAACAGAAATCTTGCTTTGAAAGAACGCAATCCGAATGGGAAAATGCGCGACAGGCCCTGGAAGAGGAACAGAGGGAACTGGAATCGGATCGACAGCAACTGAATGAACAGCAGGCCAACCTGGAACAGTATCAGGCTGAACTGGATCTGCAGAAACTGGAACTGGAAAAACGGGAACAGTCGCTGACTGAACAGGAAACACTGCTGGAAACCAGACAGATCGATTCAAGCAGTGCAGCGGAAGAACCTCCGGTCATTGCTACAGAAGATACATCCTCTCAGGAATCGCTTGAGGAACTGAACCAGGAACGTGAACAGCTTGAGAGTGACCGATTGCAACTGTCTGCAGAACAGGAAAAGTTGAACACCTCGCTGGCAGAGCTTCAGGATCAGCAACAGAAACATCAGGAAGAACTGCGAGCTTTTGAAGAACGGGAAAGCCAGTTTGCCACCCGACAGAAAGAACTGGAGTCCCTCCAGAATACACTGACAGAACAGAAACAGGAACTGGAGCAGGAACAAACGGCATTCCAGGAATCTCTGGCCGATTTCGAACTGGCGCGCGAGCAGCTGGAAACAGAGCGTACCGATTTCTTAAAACAAAAGTCGGAACTCGAACAGGAACGTACAGCCTGCGAACGTCAGCAGGAAGAAGTTGCGGCTCGCGAGCAGGAATACGAAGAACGTGAAGCTACGCTGACAGCCAGGGAGCAGGAAGTCACCGAACTTCAGGCAGAACTGCAGTCACAGACTGCAGAGCCGAGCCCATCAGAGGAAGCCGAGCAATCAACTGCGGCCGAACAGGCGGAACTTCAACAGCAGCAGGAAGAGCTGGAACAGCTGCGCGGCGAACTTGAAGCATTACAGTCAGAACTGAAACAACGGGAAGAACAGTTATCAATCCGGGAAGAAGAACTTCTTTCTCAACAGACAGCAGATTCTGATCAGCAGACCGCCTTGGAAGACCTGGCTCAGGAAAAAGAAAAACTGGCTCTGGATCATGACCAGTTGAGTATCGACCGTGAAGAGATTGCGCGTCAGCGGGAACAATTGAAATCGAATCAGATTCAGTTCGAAAAGGATCGGGGAGAACTGGAAGACCGTGAACGAATTTTAGAGATTCGTGAACAGGAACTCGCCGAGCGGGAAAGTCTGCTTGCCGAAGTTGGTTTGACTTCGACTGACAGTCCTTCCCTGCCCGATGACTCACCCGCACTGCAAACTCCACTTGAAAAAGATGGGGAAACAGAAGCCTGCCCCGACGAACCAGAAGCGGAGACGAAGGCGACAGGTTCACTGCTGCAGTCATTCATCAATGACTATGCTGAGTCGGAGCTCGAATCGGAACTTGAGACCAAAGCGGCAGTCCCATTGAAAACAACCAGCCTGCTCGATTTATTCAAAGAGAAGAACGAAGCTGCGACAGTGGAAGCTCCACCAGAGTATGAATCGAATCCATCCGAGATGGAACAACAGCTTCCATCGGAAACGACCGCCGGTAACAGTCAAGAGGCTGAAGCAGACGATTCCAACTCCATCGCCGCTTATATGGAACAACTGCTGGCCCGCGCACGTGGGAAATCCGGATCGTCGAATGCTTCCAATACGAATCCCTCAGCAGGACATTCCAGTCAGAAACCAGCAACGCACACCGGTTCATCTACACAGTCTCATACAAACCCTCAGTTAGAAACAGTGCAGACAAATCCCAGTATCTCAATGGAAGAAAAACTGGCAACCCTCAATCAGGCTCCCACTCATCAACAGGATAAGGACGCCGTCCGCAACGCCATGAATTCCTTCCGTGATGTTGCCAACTATTCTGCCCGCATGGCCATTGCCCGGCATTCGCTCAAACACCAGAGAACAGATTTAGTCTTCAAAGGGATCTTGAGCGGGCTCTGTATCCTGTTCTCATTGATCATCTTCGGCGAAGCATTCTGGGGATCCAACAGTCTGGGCGTTTTCAAGTGGGCCGCACTGGCTGTCACCATTGCTTCGACAGCCCAGTTTCTGCGAGGCTGGAATGAAGCACGCAGCTTACTCTCATGTAAAATTCCGGATGAAACGGAACTGACCGAAGAAAATTCAGAACAGACTCCCCCGGCAGCGAAACAGTCAGGAGCACAGAAATTTTCTCTGGAAGCCCTGAATGACGAGGTCGATTCATTATCTGACCAGTGGGCACAGTTGTCAGCTGAGGAGGAACAGCTACAATCTCTAAAAGCAGATCTGTTTAAGAAACCAGGATATCAAGTACAGCTTGACGACGATGATCAGTTTCAGACTTCAGATTCGAAAATGGATCAAGACCCATAAACACAAAACCGCCTGCTCAATCCAACAGGAGACGTATTAGAAACATGTTGATTTTCTGGTGCGTCTCTTTTTTATTCGCGGCTTACCTGCTGATTCTCGGCATCAACTGGATGTCGAAACCGGCAACTCAACCAGGCGCCTTCGAAGACAGGCTGGCCCCCTGCCCTGATTCTCCCAACTGTGTCTGTTCACAGGATCAGAGCGAACTGCATCAGATTGCACCGCTGACTTTCACGGGAGATCCGACTGAAGCCCGCCAGCGTCTTTTGGATATACTCAAACAGCAGAAGGGATGTCAGGTTGTAGATCAGGAGGGTGATTATGTGCGGGCCGAATTTCGATCCTTTCTCTTCCGTTTTGTGGACGACGTTGAGTTTCTGTTTGATTCCCGTCAGAATGTGGTTCAGGTTCGCTCCGCTTCGCGTATCGGCCATTCGGATCTGGGAGTGAACCGGAAACGAATCGAAACCATTCGCACTTTATTTTCCCGCGAAGATCATTCAGCTTCGGAAAAATGAATCAGCCAGACTCCGACTATCTGCCCACGGCAACCATACAAACGCTGCAACATCGCAGCCAGCTGCTGCGCGCCATCCGTATCTTCTTTGAATCCCGGGGATACTGGGAAGTCGAGACGCCTTTAATCTCCCGCGATACTGTCGTCGATGCTTATATCGATCCGTTTCTAACTCACTGGCATACAGTTGAGGGTGTAGCGAACTCTGCAGGCGAACCACGCTATCTGCAGACATCGCCCGAATTCGCGATGAAACGATTACTGACGGCAGGCGCAGACCAGATCTATCAGATTACCCACGCATTCCGGCAAGCCGAACGGGGCTCGATGCATAACCCGGAATTCGCCATGCTCGAATGGTATCGGCTGGGGGAAACGCATCACGATCAGATGACCTTTGTGGAAGCACTGGTTCGTCACATCTACCAGACTGCCGCGTCTCTGCCGGGTCGATCGGCGATTTTGGAATTAACTGATCTGCCTTTTGAACGTTTCAGCTACGAAGATGCGTTCCTGCAGTTCGCGGGTCTATCCGGGCTCCATTCGACGGCAGAAGATTTTCAGCAGATCGCCCGCAGGCATGACATTTCTGTTCCAGCAGATTTTGAGACCTCTGACTGCCTGAGCTGGCAGAACCTGCTCCTGGTGGAACTGATCGAACCGAAGTTGCGCGAGAAAAAAGCCGTCTTCCTCTACGATTACCCTGCCTCGCAGGCCGCTTTGTCACGCATCAGACAGGGAGATCATCCCGGTTCCGCAGGAGTAGCAGAGCGTTTTGAACTCTATCTGCAAGGCATTGAAATCTGCAATGGTTATCATGAACTGACCGATGCTGACGAATTACGAGCAAGGATCATCCAGCAGTCTGCATTGCGTGAACGGGAAAACCGTCCCGCTTTGCCTGCAGAAAGCTATCTTCTGCAGGCGATGGATGCGGGTCTGCCTGACTGTGCGGGTACCGCACTCGGTCTGGATCGCCTGATCATGCTCGCTTTAGGAAAACAGACACTTCAGGAAGTGATTGCATTCCCGGTAGAACGTGCCTGACGCGGAAGCGATTACCACTCACCATTCATACGTTCGCCATCATTCCGCACACACAGCTGACGGAACAGATTCGAATCGATATTTTTTGCCATCGACTTGGCAGAACCATCGGCAAGGGCAAAGTGGATCACATCGTCATGCCAGGAGCCGAACGTCATGTGATAAGGTGCACCGGCAGACGACTGAAAAGGAGTACCATCAAAATTTTGTCCATTAAAGTAGGTTGTCCCGTTGGAACTGGTCACATACCCTGCCAGGGAACTGTGACTGTCCGCCCAGAAACCGAAGGTGGACTCACCAAACAGGAGGGTATTGGATTCACCGTCGGGAATATCCCGGAACTTGGTCCCGCTGTTCGGACCGAACATGCCCCCCTTGAAATCGGCACTGTAAGGAATCAGATTTGAGAATCCTTCCAGATATCCCCCTACACCACGATAGTTCGAATAACCCAGGTTGCGAGGACGATTAGAAGGCATTGATGAAGAGGGGCAGACATAACTCTCAATAGCGATCGTACTCGCATTTTTACTGTCGGTTGAGAACTTGGAGAGATTGTAATTAATATTGATATTTCCCTGATTCATCTCACCCAGGATCAGAGACTGCCAGCCCCACCAGGGAGAGAGTTCCCATTCCACGAGCCGGTACTGGTTAGCTCCACTGTTACCATATACGGGAATCATGACGTCTTCACTGAAGGCAACATTCGCATTCTGGGGACCATTGGTCGGTGCTCCGTTCGCATCCAGTGGTAACGCTTCGATCCACCCGGAAGGGAAACAGCGAAACGAGTTCGCGTAGTTATGCGCGGCCAGACTGATCTGTTTCAGGTTATTGATACACTGAGTCCGCCGGGCACTTTCCCGAGCACGCTGAATGGCAGGCAGCAGCATCGCTGCTAATAGTGCGATAATCGCCATCACCACCAGAAGCTCGATCAAAGTAAATCCACGACGGGATGAGTGCTTGGAATCTGGTACGAAGTTGCGCATCGATAACTCCCTGATTGTGAATGTCGCTACCCAGCCTGATGCTTGATTGACGGGATTGGGCTTTTAAATTCGTTAACGAAAGGGTCTGACTCTACTTATATTTTCCCTACTGGCAGCGTGGAAGTCAATTATGAATCGACTTTTCTACCGGTAGTTTTGTCCAGAAGCTGTATCGAGATTATTGTAAACCAAAATACAACTAAACGCAAACAATGGCTGGACTTCAGCCTGTTTTTGACCGTTCTGCCAATGACACGGAATTGATCATCTGGACTTCATCTCCCTGTATAACGGACAATCGGCCAACGTCGCTACTGCGCTCTTACTGGCAGTAGCGACAGAATCAGGGAGTACTGAATGAACCTGCTTCTTACGTCATTTGTGTGTATTTTTTTTAAAAGATTTTACTGATAACCAGAATTATGTCCCGCCCCCGATAATCCAGGGCATCAGTTGCGCCATATTTCGTGCATCGTCGATGCCGCGATGATGGGTTCCCTGCAGCGGGATTCCGGCCTTCTGTAATGCCCCCGCCATACCAAATCTCTTTTTCAACCCCTGAGTGATCGAGAACTGTTTTTTGAGATTCAGATGGGCATCTGAAAAAGGGAACGGCACACGATGGTAGCGACAGTCCTGGATGAACTGCGATTTATCGTAATCACCCCACGAACAGAACAGGTAGTTCTCATAGGAAGCAAGCCAGGACTGCATCGCCTGCAGCGCATCGGGAAATCGAGGAGCCTGATCAACGTCTGCCTGTCGGATAGATGTCAACTGATGGCAAAACGAGGTGAGCTGTGGATTCCGGACAGGCTGAATGAACGTCTGAAATTCGTCTACCACAGAAAGTCCTTTTCGCTCAACGAGGACGGCACCGATTTCAATGATCTCCATTTCGTTTCGTGGAAACGACCGCTGATCACAGCAGGTCGCTTCCAGATCGACGATCAGAAAGTACTGATATTGGCTGAAAAACTCAGGAATTAAATTCATGGTATTTTGATCTCATAAAAGTCTGCACAATGTATTTTAGAATACTAAAAATTCAAATACTACTGGTCGCACATACTGCAAAGCAATCCCTCCAGAGCACCTGATCTCATCAATCACACGCATGAAACCGGTATTGAACAGCACAGGAACCCAACTGATTCTTTCTTCTTCTGCACAGTTTTCAAATCTCTTTTATAATTGAAACTTTTATGTTGCTATCATTAATAATCACAAGCAAACTTTATAAATGAAAACAATGAGCTCTTACTCGATGTGTCTCAAGCTCAAATTTTCACAGAATATCCGGGCCTGAGGTAAATCAGTTTGTTGGTAGAACTTCAAGGACAGGAATTCATTTCTATCGTGATGCGTATTCAGTGTGGGCCACTATGCGTGATACCTCATTACTTCTTGTCGAAGATAACAGTCTTGATGCGAGACTGATTTCATCACAACTGAATAAAGCAGGGTGCAGTACACTCACTCACGTCAGCACTTTGCAGGAAGCCGTTTCCTGGCTTGAAGCGTCGAATCATGTCGATGTCATTGTTCTTGATCTCACTCTTCCTGACTCAATGGGGCTGAATACCTTTCAGTTTCTCTATAAACGATTCCCTCATATCCCGATCGTCATTTTAAGCGGGCGTACCGACCAGACTCTGGCGATCAAAGCGGTCTCGCTTGGCGCACAGGATTATGTTTTCAAAACGGAAGCCAGCAGCAGTGTCCTGGTTCGTTCGATCCGATATGCCATCGAACGCATGCGACGCCTGCAGATTGAAAAAGACATGATTTCGATGGATCGGGATCTGGAATACGCGCGCGAAATTCAACAACACCTGCTGCCACAGACTCTGCCACAAATCGACGGCATCGACATGGCCAGTGTTTCAATCCCCGCCAACTGGACAGGCGGGGATTTTTTTGACGTCATTCCCATCAGTCGTCATATCAAATGCAATCATGACCTCTGGCAACCGGAAAAATCATTAGACAGAGACAACGCGATCTGGGGTCTGACAATCGCTGATGTGAGCAGCCACGGCTTTGCCCCTTCTCTGATCATGGTTGATACCCGGCGCGTACTCCGCACGTGTTCCCATATCCTGCAGGATCCGGGTGAGATCCTGACCTTTACCAATCGAGCCGTGTCGGAAGTCACGTTAGAAGGCCAGTTCGTCACGCTGTTTTATGGACGACTGGACCCGCGCGATCGAACGCTGGAATTTTCTTCGGCCGGGCACCCCATCTGGATCGTTGATAACCAGGGAAAATTAAACATGCCTGACTATGCAGGCGCTCCATTAGGTCTGATCCCGAATGCACAATACAAAACCGACGGTAAGCTGAATTTAAAGGTCGGCGAAGTATTACTGGTGATTACTGATGGCCTGTATGAATGCCGATCGACGCGGGGTGAAATCTATGGCATCGAGCGCGTTTGTGAAGTGATTCACCAGCATCGTGAACAATCGACGGAGCAGATTGTAAAAGAGCTCTTGAAATCAGTTCATCAATTCGCAGGATCACTGACAATCGATGATGATATAACGATCCTGTTGATCAAGATGACCGAACCATAACGAAAGAACCAGGCATGTTGCGCAATCCGACAATCTGGTGGGCAATGCTGGGAGTGACACTGTCACTCGTGATGCCCGCGGTCGGAAGTTTCGTTGTCCTGAAGTTTTATCCAGATACGCGATTCGCCAGTTTACCCGTTCATTCACTCATTGAATCAGCAGGTGGGCTGATGGCGGTTGCCATTGCCGGCATCCTGATCGTCGAACGCAAGCACAAATCGGATGCGGCCTATTATTTTTCCATGGCCTGTGCTCTCATAGCGATGGGCATCCTGGATATCTTCCACGCCGCTGTGCTGCCGGGTAACAGTTTTGTCTGGCTGCACAGTACTGCCACACTTGCGGGAGGGCTGTGCTTTGCGACCGTGTGGTTCAATCGCAGCCTGCCCGAAAGTCGTCTCGCCCAGGCTGCAATCTGGTTTATCCTGTTCGGCAGTTGTCTGTTGGGCCTGCATGCCTGCCTGCGCCCCGATCAGCTGCCTTTGATGTTTTCCAACGGCTCTTTCACAACACTGGCACGCTGGTTCAACATCTGGGGTGGTATCGGATTTCTGATCGCGGGTGCTTTTTTCATCAGGCGATTTCATCTCAATGCGAAGCACGAATCCTGGCTGTTCGCTGTCCACACCGTACTTCTGGGTTCCGCCGGTATCCTGTTTGAGTTGTCTTCTCTGTGGGATCTGGCGTGGTGGTGGTGGCATTTTCTGCGGATTTCGGCCTACATCGCCGCCCTGGCATTTGCGCTCAAAGTCTGTCTCGACACCGAACACCAGCTCCTGCATCTTAACCGGATACTCCAGACCACAAATCAGCGTCTCGATAATAAAGTCGCGCAGCGGACCGAGGAACTGCGCCTCAAAGAAGAACGATTCAAACTCGCCGTCGATGGCTCAACCGATGGACTGTGGGACTGGGACATCCAGACCAACAAGGTGTTTTATGCAACCCGTTTCAAGGAACTTCTGGGACTCCGCTGCGATGAAATGAGCGACCACTTCTCGGAATTCGAGTCACGCCTCCATCCGGAAGATCATGCCCCGATCCAGGCTGCCATTCACCGACACCTCACACAGCATGAACCCTATGATGTGCAATACCGGCTGCAATTGAAAAACGGCGCATACCGCTGGTTTCGCGCTCGCGGACAGGCGCTCTGGAATGAACGGGGACAAGCCACCCGCATGGCAGGTTCAATCACTGATATCCATGATCAGAAACTGGCAGAAGACGCGTTGGAATATGAACAGTTCCTGCTGAAAACACTGCTGGACAACCTTCCGGATGAAATTGCTTTCAAAGATACCGAGGGAACCTTCCTGCGTGTCAGTTCGGCTCTGGCCCGGCGTCTGGGTAGGGAGAACCCCAAAGATGTGGAAGGGCTTTCCAATTATGATTTCTTTCCTGCGGACTATGCCCGGAAACGATTAGAACAGGAACGGGAACTGATGCAGTCCGGACACCCCCTCGTCAGAAAAGAAGAGCCTCTGCAGGGCCCCCATGGCGAGAATCTGATGATGCTGACAACCAAGATCCCGATGCGTAACCGCCAGGGCACCGTGATTGGAACGTTTGGTATCGCCCACGATATCACCGATATTAAACGGGCGGAAGAGCGCTTTCGACTGGTTGTCGAAGCCACCCCGAATCCCATACTGCTGGTCAATACGCTGGGGACGATCCAACTGGCCAACTGGGCCGCCTTTCAGATGTTCGGTTATGAACTGAATGTATTAATCGGAATGACACTGGAAAACCTTTTCGCTACCCAACAGGAGGATGGACATTTCCAGAATCTCAAAGAGCTGCTAAAACACCCCAGAGCAAAATTACTGACAGAGCCTCAGGAAGTGAACGGGCTGTGTCAGAACGGAAAAACGTTACCACTGGAAATCCGGTTGATTCCCGTTGAAATTGATGGCGAACAACTGGTGCTGATCAGCATCTTCGACATGTCGGTTCACAAACAGGTCGACGAAACCCTGAAACGCGCCATTCTGGCTGCGGAGCAGGCGAATCAGGAAAAAAACAATTTCCTGGCAAATATGAGCCATGAAATCCGCACCCCGCTCAACGCCATCATCGGCATCTCTGAATTACTGCTGAACTCTTCCCTGGAGCCGCAGCAGCATGAATTCCTTTCCATCGTACTGGACTCGGGAGAATCACTGCTCTCCATCATCAACGATCTCCTCGATTTCTCCAAGATCGAATCGGGAAAACTGGAACTGGAGTCGATCCATTTTGATCTCCGACAGGAAATCGGAAACGTATTCAAACTCCTGTCACCACGTAACCACACGAAAGACCTGAAAATTTCCTGGCAGGTTCAAAGTGAGATTCCCCAATATCTGATCGGAGACCCCACTCACCTCAGACAGATTTTGATGAACCTTGTCGGTAACGCAATTAAATTTACTCTGAAAGGGGAAGTGGTTCTGAATGTAGAACGTCAGGAAGTTGAAGACGATTCGCTCGTCCACCTGCTCTTTGCAGTCCATGATACCGGCATCGGAATTCCCCCCGAACAACTCGACCGG
>JAGQQP010000490.1 GCA_020426085.1 Planctomycetaceae bacterium
CTGGTCACCCAGTCCATGCGCATTGATATGTCCGATATCACCAACTTTGACATCAGCCCGTTTCAATGCCAGTCTGATCGCATTCGTAATGGCGGTTTTGGTATCCACCGTTCCATCCCGCTTCACCACGCAGGAAGCCCCTGTTCCCAGAACTTCACCCCAGACTTTGGCACCGCGCTGCTCTGCGTGTGACTTCTCTTCCAGCAGCAGCGAACAGGCTGCCTCTCCCAGGATCTGTCCGGTGCGTGCCTTGTCAAATGGACGCGAACGCTTTTCAAATTCCGCAGGGGAATCTGCCAGTTGATCCCAGAATTTTGCATGAATGGATTTCACTTCATGCACCCGGGTCCCGGTCACACCGGCAATCATGACGTCTGCCCAGCCCCGTTCAATCACACGCTGCGCTTCGCCTAGCACCAGATTTCCGGACGCTTCCGCGTGAGTAATGGAATTACTCGGCCCCCGGGCGTCAAAAATAATCCCGATATGGCAGGCAGGCATATTGGGCAGATATTTCAGCAACCACAGTGGTTCCATTTTGGCCAGACCATCTCCACCCCAGCGCTGGTACTGAAATTCATGCCCTTCGGAAGCGGCCATACAGGCACCTACCAGAACCTCAGGTGGGCTCAACATCAGGTTCGCCCCGAACTCGATACCGAAGCGCTCGCTGTCCAGGCTCTCCAGATCCAGTGCAGAGTCATCCATGGCCAGATTGGCGGAAGCAACCCCCATCTGGATTTCACGGCACATCACTTTCAGACTTCTGCGCTGCTGCTTCAGGTATTCTTTTTTGATTGTGGAGTCATTGAAGTCGGAAATTTCCGCAACGCAGGTATCTGGAGCTGCCAGATGAGAATAGAGTTCGGATTTTTTGACCCCTGATTTCCTATTCATCAGGCTGTCTTGAAATGCTTGCACTCCGATTCCGATCGGACTGAGAATCCCCATACCCGTAATCAGAATTCGCCGCTTTGATTCTGTATTCATTTGAATCTCTTAAGAAAGTCCCGCTTATCAACTACGCCAGCTGCACTCGAAATAATGTACCTTCATCGTAGAACAAAATTCCGCTCAGACAAGAGCTTTGCCTGCTTGAATCGGAAATTCCGCAGACGACGCAATCCATGTCCAATTAAGAAGAATTCGAAGGATCACATTCCTCGTATTGTCTGCCGCCTGAACCCATTACTTCGACAACAAACAAACATTCGTACACTATTTTGACCCAGACAAGCAGCTGTAACTAGGGATAGCTAAGACGATCAGGCGCCGATTTTCAACCCTGAAGCGACAATCAGATCAGGAATAATTCGGGAAAACTCTAACCCATTACAGGTTAACCCGAAAAGAGGGCAGGAATGTCTGCAGGATGCCTGGAAACAGCGGCAGGCGCCCTAAGGCGCCTTCTGCAGAATCAGACAGGCGTTATGACCACCGAACCCGAAACTGTTCTTCATCACCATGTTCAGTTTCATTTCACGGGGCTCATTGGGAATGTAATCAAGATTACATTGTTCATCCGGATTATCAAGATTGATCGTCGGTGGTGCCACCTGCTCCTGCAGGGCTTTTACACCAACAACAAACTCGACACCACCCGAAGCTCCCAGCAGGTGCCCCAGATGCCCCTTCGTACTGGAGACGGGCATCTGTTTCACATGTGAATTGAAAACAGTATTGATCGCAGCTGTTTCAGCCACATCGCCCAGCGGCGTACTCGTACCATGGGTATTGATGTAATCAATATCCTCTGGATTGATTCCCGCATCCTTAATCGCATGTAGCATGGCACGGGCTGCCCCCCGTCCTTCCGGATCAGGAGCCGTCATATGAGTTCCATCTGCAGACATACCGTAACCGATTACTTCTGCGAGAATGGGAACTCCCCGTTTTTTAGCATGCTCGTACTCTTCGAGTACAATGATGCCGGCCCCTTCAGCCATGACAAATCCATCTCGATCACGATCGAAAGGACGACTGGCAGATTGAGGGTCATCGTTGCGTGTCGACAGCGCATTCATGCGGGCAAAACCAGACAACCCCATCGGGGTCACTGCGGCTTCACTTCCGCCGGTCACCATAATATCGGCAACGTCGTGCTGGATCAGCTTGTACGCATCACCAATCGCGTTGGTCGCGGAAGCACAGGCAGTAGCGACTGCACTGTTCGGTCCCTTCAACTCATAAGTCACCGAGATATTTCCGCTGGCAGCATTAACCATCAGCTTCGGAATCATAAAAGGCGAAACACGTGCCGGCCCCTGATTATAAAGCTTGTCATGCTGACTTTCGATTTCATTCAGACCGCCAATACCACTGCCGACCAGAACGCCTCTACGATAGGGATCCCCGTCAAAATCTTCGAGTTGAGCCTGACGATAGGCAATATGAGCGCCTGCAAGAGCGAATTGCACAAACCGGTCAACGCGCTTCAGATCTTTCGTTGAGATATTCGTATATTCGCTGGCATTGAAATCCTTGATCTCTCCGCCAAAACGAACCTTGTAGTCTGAACAGTCAAAGCGTTCCAGCGGACCGATACCACTTTTACCAGCGCATAACTTGTCCCAGAACTCTGAGACATCTAAACCCAGAGCCGTTACAACAGATACTCCGGTAACGACGACTCTCCTGCGCATTCGTGAACACTTCCTACAATGAAAAGACAGGACCAGATAGTTTCAAAACAAAGGACAGTTCAGCTGACTGGTTACAGAACCGAAATCAGCTGGCCTTTTCAGTGATGTATCCAACAACATCACCGACAGTTTTGATTTTGTCATAGTCGTCATCAGGAATGGTCACATCAAACTCGTCTTCGAATTCCATGACGAGTTCTACAATGTCCAGAGAATCGGCCTTGAGGTCGTCGATGAACTTACTGTCCAGCGTGATATCTTCCTTGGGGTGGCCTAATTGCTCGCTAACGATACCAACCACTTTTTCTTCAATTGACACTCTTCTTCTCCTTCACCGTCTTAGTGATTTTTTTAACTTCAGGATGACTGGAAACATCATTCCCAGACCAACTTGGATGGATTCGCCTACAGATGTAGCGATGATATATCCACTTTCCCGAATTATGTAAACCTTAAAATGAGACAAGAATTATGAGTCTTGTCTACTTCACCAAAGTTATCTCATAATTTGATCGGGCTGACTTTACCAGTCTGAGAACCCATGATTTTAGGTTCTACAGAATTTTCTTCAGAGTTCCCGCGTAAGTTGTTGTAGCACAAATCGATAGACCAGATCAAGCTCTGATTTACCCGCGAAAATGTACCCCGCGACACCACTGTCCTTTTGCACGCTTTATTCAAACGCCCATAGAACCAGACGCCTGAAACCCCTACGAATCATTCACTGTTTCACAGGAAATTTTACGATCGACGCGTTTCATCAATCCCTTCAGAACTTTACCAGGACCAATTTCGTAAAACTCATCAAAACCAGCCGCCAGCATCGTCCGCAGGGAATCTTCCCAGAGCACCGGACTGACCACCTGGCGTACGAGTAATTCGCGAATCTCATCAGGTTCTTCGTGAATTTCTGCATCAACGTTGGAAATTACGGGAATTTCCGGCTTCTTCAAACCGACGCCTGCCAGCGCTTCTGACAGACGACTGTCCGCCGGCTTCATGATTTCCGTATGAAATGCTCCGGCGACCGCCAGGGGAATCGCCCGTCCCCCCTCCTGCTCGGCCAGTTCAGCTGCCAGTTCGCAGGCACTGTTTTCTCCAGACAGAACAATATTTCCAGGACAGAGATAATTGGCAATCCAGATTTTACCCGCAGACGATGCAGACT
>JAGQQP010000491.1 GCA_020426085.1 Planctomycetaceae bacterium
CGTTTTTTTTTTTTTTGGAGGCCCATCCAGCAGGAGATGGCCCAGTGGTTCGTTGCGTTTCCGGGTTGCATCCAGAAAAACCTCCAGACGCTCAACAACGGCCCGCTGCCCCACCACTTCACTCAGTCGCTGAGGACGTAAGGCGTCATCGTACTCTCCATCGTCAGCCAGAAAGCTGGAATCCCAGCCGCTTCCACCACCAGAAGGATCATCTTCCGGTTCATCATCTCCTCTAATGACAGGCTCTCGTACCATGCTCTCATCCACACTCTGATATGCATTCCATTGTGCCATCGCTTCATTCCAGGCACGAAACTTGACATGAAGTGCTCGGAAGACGCCACCATCAACCTCAGCAGCGACTTTTGTACACTGCCGGAAGTGACTCTGCCTCGTTTAACGGCTGGCATCATAGCAAATCAGCCGCCCTGACGTAAAACCCCCGGAGCCGCTCACCGCTCTGAATCCGGATTTAATCTTCCCCCATTAAGTCACAGAATTCCAGAACTCAGAAAATCACTGAGCCGGTTTACTGAATCATTCAATGCGGGTCATGCACCGGTAAGCAACAGCTTTCACCAGCAGCTGGAACGTGTACACAAAAATAAAGGCGACAAAGACAAAAATCCCGCCTGTCAGCATGATCGGTACGGGGGAAACCTTCATTACCTCAATCATCATCATTCCCCCCGTGAAAAGTCCGACGCCCAGAACGACGGGGATACCAATGATCGCCAGAAAGACAAGCGTCATACTCAACAGGTTCTTTTTCGTAAGATCAACAGCACTGGTAAAAGCTTCCACTCCAGGCAAATCACGGTCGATCAGCAGATAGGGATAAGGCCAGAACAGCAATGTCAGAAAGAGTCCGATCAGAAAGAAGATCGCATTTCCAATTCCGACGACAAGATTAAACAGGAGACCGCAAAGGATCAGCCGTAATACAAAACGGCCGCCGGTAAAGAGATCTCCCAGTTCAGTCTCCTCACCTAAAGCAATTTTGAGCAAAACGATCTGCGTTCCGGCTTCAAGATAATTCAGTATGATCACAAGCGCGATAAAAAAGATCAGGAAACCGACTCCTGCAGCAAGGATCGCCAGAGGGCCATTATTGGCGAGAAGAACTCCCGTCGACGTCACGATGGCAAACCCCACCAGACCAAGTACCAGAACCGTCACTCCACCCAGCAGACTGGCCAGGAATGGCACTGCAATACAGAGCCCCAGATTCTCCGTATATAACTGCCACGAGCGAGAAAAGACTTCACCAACTTTAATCTGATTCGGTTCCCATTTTTGATTGACCGTCCTCCGAATCACTTCGCCACAATAGTCACACACCAGCGCATTATGACGATTGGCTGCGCCACACATCGGACAGTCGATTTCTGCGGGAGAGACAGGTCTGGACAGAAAACTTTGATCCTCCGGCGCGGGTACTTCAGCGTCAAACAGATCAAAGCCATCATCAAAAAGCTCTGGCTCATGTGCCGCTGGTACAGTGACAGCTTCTCCGCACTGGGGACATTTCGCACGACGACCTGCTTTGTCATCGGAAGTTTTCAGAACTCTTTCGCAACCGGGGCAGCTGAACTCAATCGTCAAAACATCAGGCCTTTAGCAATTCGTCAAGTAATTCTTTGCACGTAATATTAACTGATATCATGCAGAGAATTCAGGGCAATTGAAAGACTGAATATACAATTGAACAAAAAGAACCGCAGGAGAAATGCAATCCCAGTCAGATCTTAAACCTGAAGGACCAGAACATGCAGATATTTCATCAGCCACAGTCTGATCTGCCGAGTAGAGCTTATTGATAAGTCATCTCTGCGTAACTCACAGTACCAAGCAACATGGAAAACGGGATGAGCAGCAGATAAAACAAAGCCATGAAACCAAATAAGATCAGAACCCCGAGTGCCGAAGCCTGCCCTCCCGGCTGTTGCATACCAGCCATTGTTGCCAGCATCAATACATAGGGAACCATTGTAATCCCAGTCATGATCAGATAGATCAGGAACATGGTGAGTTTATTCCCATCGGTAATTTTTCTGGATTCTGTGAACGCGTCAATTCCGGGTAAATTGCGATCAATCAGCAGATAGGCATAGGGCCAGAACATAAACGCGACAATCAGACCGGGAATAATCAGACAGATCAGACCGGCAGTATAAGCAAGTAGAAACACAATGCTGCAGAGAATCATCCTGCCTAAAAAAGGACCTCCACTGAAGATTTCTCCTATTCCTGGATACTCATTTTTCACCAGTTTCAATAAAAAATTGATGACCCCCAGCATCAGGTAAAACACGATACTGTAGATGAGTAAAATCGCGAGGATGTAGAACACGATCACTCCGACAATCATCAGTCCCTGATCAGCCTGTGCCAGCATCAATGCCCCTGCAAAGCCAATGGCTCCCAGCACCATGAAGACCGCCATTGCTCCCACAACATAGAGCACATACGCGATGACATGGATACCAATGATGGATCCCAGGTTTGCTTTGTAAACCTCCCAGGTGCGTGAAAAGACTTCACCAACCTTAATCTTGCGGGATACCCACTCCCCTTTCTGTAGCGTTTCTCCACAGTGTTGACACCGCTTTGAACCTGCGGGGATCGATTCTCCACACATGGGACAATCGATCTGGTTCCCGGCCAGAAAGCTGTCTTCTTCCCGAACAGGCCGTTCAACCAGAAAGCTGTCCTCTTCGCGAACAGGCTGTTCAGCCAGGAAGCTCTGTCCTTCCGGCACCGGCGCCTCGGTATCAAATCCATCAAAACCGTCATCGGTTTGAACGGAAGGGTCGGCCGCGGGGACAAGGATCGGTTCACCGCACTGCGGGCACTTCGCCCGGCGGCCGGCTTTGTCATCAGAGGTTTTCAGGACTTTATTACAATGCGAACAACTGAATTCAATCGTCAAAGTGGGATCCCCTGTCCTGTCTGCTCATTGTTATTCGGCGATAACCTCTGCCATGATGTCATCCGGAATATTGAAATTTGCGGTTACGCTTTGCACATCGTCATGATCTTCCAGCGCTTCCATCAGTTTCAATACTTTTTTACCATCTTCTACTCCCAGATCAACGGTTGTATCTGGAATTCGTGACAACTCGGCCAGATTCGTGGGAATGTTTCGTTTCTCAAATTCTTCGGAAACCTGCTGAAATGCGTCTATGCTGCAGGTCACTTCATACACATCACCGTTCGCGGTGACGTCATCTGCGCCGACTTCCAGAGCGACTTCGAACAGTTCATCTTCCTCAATCGCATCAGAGGGGATCAGGAACAGGCCTTTGCGTTCGAACATCCAGGCGACGCACCCCGTGCTGCCCAGATTTCCGCCATGCACTTCGAAGATCTTGCGAACTTCACCAGCGGTACGATTTCGATTTTCGGTCAGGATGTCACACAGGACTGCCACACCAGCTGAACCATAACCTTCGTAGACCAGTTCTTCAAAATTTTCGCCGGATAATTCACCGCAGCCTTTTTTGACAGCCCGGTCGATATTTTCTTTCGGCATACTGGCTTTGCGGGCTTTGTCGATCGCATACCGCAGCGCGAGGTTCATGACCGGGTCTCCCCCGCCATGTTGTGCGGCGACGATAATCGCACGACTCAACTTGCCAAAGAGTTTACCCCGTTTCTTATCAACCACACCTTTCTTGGCGGCGATATTTGCCCAATGAGAATGACCTGCCATTTGTGACTTTACTCAGCTCTTAGTATGCGTGAATTCACTGCGAACGAAGGACGCAGAAAAAAAATACCGGGCCTTATATTACAAT
>JAGQQP010000492.1 GCA_020426085.1 Planctomycetaceae bacterium
CTTCTTTGAGTGACTGGACAAACCCTTTTCCATCGGTGTTTTCACCGGTCAGTTTTCCGTTTTCATTCAGGATGCAATTGACCGCACCGATCAAGCCGGCTGCCTCGGTGGTCCCATCCAGGTATTGAATGACTTCCACTTTATGGGGAATCGTCAGGTTCGCACCGCGGAAGCCCATTGCCCGCAGACCCTCGACCGCCGACTCCAGATTTTCAGGCGCGACTTCAATCGTCAGATACCGCCACTCCAGGCCACAATCCTGATAAGCCGCCTCGATCATGCACTGGGTCGGATTTTCTGCCACCGGCTGCCCGAAGACACACGTCAGTTCCTGTTTGAAATTCAACGGCTTCGTCATGATGTCGCAAGTTCCTGAATTCGAGTTGAGCAATACGCGTTTGTGATGCAGGGATCTGAACAGGCCAGCCAGGGCCCGATTCAGAGGTTCCATCATACGCTGGCCCGTTTCAAGTCACAACTTTACTCAAACCTCCGTTTCCCTGATTGCAGCAGGTCTCCTTCCCGCGTAAACTGAAATCTTTCAGAGCGACTCTCTCAGTAGCATTTTAATACCTGTCCGAAAGAACTTGACGTTTGAAGAAACGATTACTCATCACGCTGGCAGTTCTTTTCATTCTGTTGCCGGTCTGCATTTATTTTCTTGTCGGCTGGAATGTGAGATCCAATGCGCGGGTCACCCTCAGTCGCGCACAACGGTTACTGGCAGAAGGAAAGCCGGACGCCACATTAAATGAACTCGCGTGGCTCCGCTGGTTTGAACCCGATCAGCGCCGCGCACTGCTGCTGGCGGGTGAGAGTTACTTTGTAAAACGGGACTATCCGGCGGCGATTGAAGCGCTCTCTCAATTCGACGAAACGTTTCCCGATTACCGCCGCTCCTCTTTCGCGCTGGCACGCAGCTATGAGAACACCGCAAAGCTGGCTGATGCGGAACGGGTTTTAAAAGCACATCTGGCTGCCTTCCCCGATTCGCAGGAAGCGGTCACACAGCTGCAGTGGATTTATTTCAATCAGTTTCGACTGCGGGAACTGGAAGATCTGCTGGAGCGCAGCCTGGATACCTGCCCGAACCAGTTCCTCCTGCTGTATCACCTGCTGAATACCGAGCATAAAAATCCGATCGCACAGGAATCGATCAAGCTGCTGAATCGCATTAATGAGAAAGAACCGGGGCAACCCTCCATCATGCGGGCCCTCGGTTATTGTCACTGGAAGCTGGGAGAGATCGACCAGGCAACAGCCTATCTTGAAGCAGCCAGACAGGCAGAGCCGGAAAATATGGAAACGATGCTGGTCGCCTTTGAATTTTATCTCGAACTGGGAGAACTGGATGCAGTTCAGCAGTTGCTGACGGCATCAGAGAGCCGGTCAGAGGATTTTCAGAAACAGCTCCAGCAGGATGATCGCTGGCTCTGGCTCTTGAGTCGTCTGGAACAGCAGCAGGGCAATACATCTGCAGCACTCGAATCCATCCAGAAAGCGTCCCGACTGCGTCCGGGTGAGATCAAATATCTGCAGGAGGAAGCCATGCTGCTACAGGCGCTGGGCAAAAAAACAGAAGCGACAGAAAAATTTCAACGTGTCAAACAGCTGGCTGCCAGTGATCGGGAATTGTATAAATTTGTCTCCAGCGGTGCGCTGGAATCACCAGACGTTCAATTGGCACAACAGATTTCAAAGCATCTGGAAATCCTGGACAAGCAGAAACAGGCGGCTGCCTGGCGAAATCTGGTGCAACAGTTTCAAAGCAGGCAACCCATGCCAGCACGCTGGTGAAGTTTCTGCCTACGTCGCAATATTGCCCTGGGTTTCCGGAAAACCGAGAGCATCGAAAATCCGCTTACAGGCCTGGGATCGATTCAAGACATAAAAGTGAATCCCGGGGACGCCGTCTTTGATCAGTTGCTCGCACTGGCGGATCGCATATTCCACCCCAATCTCAAACTGGGCATCCAGATCGTCCTGTACTGCTTCCAGCTGGTTGACCAGATCGACGGGGAACTCGGAGCTGCACATCGACATAATGCGTTGAATCCGTCGATACTCGGTGATCGGCATAATCCCGGGAATGATCGGACGCTCGATTCCCGCGTTCAGACATCGCTCACGAAATCGATAAAAGTGTTCATTGTTGAAGAACAGCTGGGTATAAATCGCATCGGCGCCGGCATCCACCTTCCGCTTCAGATTTATCAGATCGACGTCTGGATTGGGTGACTCCGGGTGACATTCCGGATAGCCGGCGACACCGATTCCCATATCGGGAAAATGTTTACGAATCAGCGTTACCAGCTCATTGGCGTATTTCAGCCCCCCATCCGCGGGAACAAACGTTTCCTGACCGGCAGGAGGGTCACCCCTCAGAGCCATGATATTGATAATGCCTGCATCGACGGCGTTCTGCAGCCACTCCACCAGTTCCTCCCGGGTGGAATTCACACAGGTAAAGTGAGCGGTCGCCGTATTATGTAACTGATTCTGGATCAGCGCACATAATTCGATGGTCCGTTTGCTTGTCGACCCCCCAGCACCATAAGTACAGGAAACAAAAGCAGGTTGATAGCGGATCAGCTCTTCCAGCGTTTTAAACAGCTCTGCATCCCCACTTTCATTGCGTGGAGGGAAGATTTCCACAGAGAGGCCAAACGTTCCATCTTGGTATAATTCACTGATGCGCATTAGGTTTTCTTGTCTTCAGAGGGTTTAAATTCGCCTGTCAGGATCTAGAATGCCACAGATTCAGGCAAGCGTAGTGTATAAATTATGTGTTTTGCAGGTCAACAAACCCGTATTTTCTATTGCCAGCCCGGTTCGTATTGCCTATCTTGCAGTCAAGGTAGACAACGTTGAATTCAGACGCAGGTGGTGGCAGTTTATGCATCCTGAACTGGATGAAGCAACAGAGATCGTTGCCTTTCCCTGACTCTGAGATGAATGACTTCGAATTGAAGGCACCGTTGAGACACAAAAACTACTCCGTTCCATTCAATGATATAATAGTCGATGCTGCTGTTTCTGGTCAGTGTGATTTTGATCCACTCAAGTAAAACAGCTTTAAAACGATGATTCAAGTCGATTTCTGCTTGAATTGAATTTAGATACTCCCCTTTTCTATTGAACCAACAAGGATTGAGAATGTCGACCGAAACCAACTCACTGCCGTACAAAGTAAAGGACTACAGCGCAGAAGAATTCCAGAAGCTCGCTGCCTGGGGTCGTAAGGAAATTGAACTGGCTGAAACTGAAATGCCGGGTCTGATGGCGCTACGGGAAAAGTATGGTAAAGACCAGCCACTGAAAGGTGCCCGGATCGCCGGTTGTCTGCACATGACCATCCAGACGGCCGTCCTCATCGAAACTCTGACGGCTCTGGGCGCGGAAGTCCGCTGGTCCAGCTGTAACATCTTCTCTACTCAGGATCATGCTGCTGCTGCCATCGCAGCGACTGGCGTGCCCGTCTTCGCCTGGAAAGGGATGAACGACGAAGAGTTTGACTGGTGTATCGAACAGACTCTGTTCTGGCCCGACGGACAGGGGTTGAACATGATTCTCGACGACGGTGGCGACCTGACCGTCATGGTTCACGAGAAATATCCGGAACTGCTGAAAGAAATCAAAGGTCTGACTGAAGAAACCACCACAGGCGTGCATCGTCTGCATCAGATGTTCGAGCAGGGCAAACTGGGTGTGCCTGCGATCAATGTGAACGATTCCGTCACCAAGAGCAAATTCGACAACCTGTACGGC
>JAGQQP010000493.1 GCA_020426085.1 Planctomycetaceae bacterium
CTTGACCAGCTTTTTCCCTTTGGCGGTATGCTGATCGTGAATATAACCTTTGCCGATATAGTCTTTGAAAAAGGTGGACTCTTTCCAGTCGCCAATCAGCGTCGCGGAGGAATCATCCAGCGTAATTGTATTCAGGTTCTCACGCAGCAGCTTTAATTCCCCCTGCTTTGTTTTAATCTGCGAATCCAGGCTGGCCAGAGTCTGCTGATATTCATCGTATTTCTTCTTCTGTGGAGTCGGCAGTGGCAGCGGACGTTTGGTCCAGCCGGAAACATTGCCGGGGGTCAGCATCTTTGTGCTGCGGAAGATTCCCGCCAGTGCGTAATAGTCGGAAGCTGGAATGGGGTCGAATTTGTGATCGTGACAGCGGGCACAGCCCAGTGTCATCGACAGGAAGGCCCGGCCCACGGTCTGGATCTGTTCGTCAATCACATCCATCCGCAGTTGTTCTTTGTCCTGCTGTTCGTAGTTGGTCGGTCCCAGCAGGAGGAAGGCGGTGGCAATCAACTGTTCGCGACGCTGCTGATAGTCTTTCGCCTCCAGCAGATCCCCGGCTATTTGTTCTGTGATGAATTGATCGTAAGGCTTATCTGCATTGAAAGAATCAATGACATAGTTTCGATACCGCCAGGCAGAATCATACAACAGCGAACGGCCGCCTCCTGTGGACTGAGAATAGCGGGCGATATCCAGCCAGTAACGTCCCCAGCGTACGCCAAACTGCGGCGATGCCAGGAGTTCATCGACCAGCTTTTCCGTTGCGCCGGGGCTCTCATCTTTGAGATAAGCATCAATCTGTGCGGGAGTGGGTGGCAGTCCGGTCAGATCATAATACAACCGACGAACCAGTGTGGTGGGTGATGCTTCAGGCGCAGGTTCGAGATTCCGCTGTTCCTGTCGTGCCCGAATGAATAGATCGATGTCGGTCTCGTACCAGCCCGCATCAGTAACGGCAGGGACAGGATGTGTTGTGATCGGGCGAAAGGCCCAGAATTCTTTTCCTGTCTCAATATCGACGCCTTGTTTGACAATCTTGCTTTCGCCGTCCCGGGGATCGGGGGCTCCCATTTTGATCCAGGTTTCAAAATCGGCAATGATTTCCGGTGCGAGTTTCCCGGACGGAGGCATCTCAAAACTCTCAAACCGTAACGATTCGAGCAGCATACTTTCTGCCGGTTTACCTGGTTGCAAAGCGGGACCAGAATCTCCCCCTTTCAGCAGACCGGCTCGTGTATCAAGCAGCAGGCCACCTCGGATCGATTTGGAATCGGCGGCGTGGCATTCGTAGCAGTGTTTGATCAGGACCGGGCGAATCTTCGATTCAAAAAACTCAATTCCCTTGTCCCCTGCTTTCCCTGCAGCTTCCGCGCTCCAGGCAGGTGATATCAGGCCGGACACCATCAAAATCAATACGAAGATGTATCTCAGGCGGGATTTTGGTTCAGTCCGCAACATTCAGCCTGCTCCTCACTCGGCTCGGGTATGCCCCTTCAGATTGAGCACATCACAATTAACCATCGCGTCTTTCGGCGTATAGACTCGGTCCAACTCGCCTTGGATTCGCTACAGTAAAACTGGACACAGTTTCGTCCCTATGATCGGAAGTGAATCAAGTAATGTTTATATCAGCATTTGTGACGAAAAACAACTCTTTTTCCGACAGGAGATGTTGTCAAACTCCCTTTGTTTCCTGAACTTACGACGTTTGAAGCGATTTTGCAGAGCACAGATTCTGACAAAACCAAAAAAATACCCCCGATTCAGAAATCCGAATCGGGGGGAAACGCAAATGGCTTAGTGGCCTGCATATTCATTCAGCGCAGAAAATCCAGAAATCTGATCGGCAGATCAGCTGTTTTTCTTCTTGGCTTTCTTACCTTTTGCAGGCTTTTTGATTTTGGCATACTGATCAGCAGTTAAAACGCCTTCCAGTTTCCCAGTGACTTCTCCGTTCAGTTTACGGATTTCGCCAGTCACTTCTTTCATCTGTTTTTCCTGATCGTCAGTCAGATTCAAAGCAGCGTTGACGGCATCACGAAGTTCTTTGCCTTTTTTACCGGCGTCTTTCGCTTCCTTCATTGCTGTACGTCGTGCTTTGACCTGTTCATCGGTCAGAATCTCACGATTCTTTTTCTGCAGAGCGGCAAATTTGGGAGTGTACTCTTTTCTCAGAGCTGCCACTTTTTCTTTCTGCTCGTCAGACAGTTCAATTGAATCAGGAAGATTCAAAGCCTGAATCGTGACGTTCGCCTGTTTATTGTTGCCCTTTTTCTTTTTGGCACCTTTTTCGGCAGCATCCACAGATGCGACACATGCCATGATTAAAGCTACAGCCACAAGCGCTTTTGATACTTTCAACATTCTCATTCCCCCTCAGGAAATAACAGTTAATGCCAGATCTCCAACACGGAGATTGACGGGAAGTGCCACACTTAAGAGAACAGCTTGTTAATCACAGCACCATCACGAACGATAGTAATCGGCCGTCCGGTGTTGGTGTGATATTCTTTGGTAAAGTCGATACCCAGGTTGTGGTAGAAGGAAGCAGCGACGTCATCGGGTGAGAATCCGTCACCCTCTGGTTCGGTTCCATTGGCGGTACTCTTGCCGAGAACCTGACCACCTTTCACCATTCCACCGGCCATCAGCATGAACATGCAGCGTGGATAGTGATCACGTCCGCCGCGCTGGTTATTAATTTTGGGAGTACGTCCAAACTCACCGGTCACATAGACGGCCGTTGATTCCAGTAATCCTTTTTCAGCCAGGCCGTTGAACAGAGCAGACAGACCTTCGTCAAACGGAGGCAGCTGACGGTTTTCCAGGGCATCCCAGTTTTTGTTGTGCGTGTCCCAGCCACCCATGGAGACGGTAACAAACCGCACGCCGGATTCCACCAGACGCGAAGCCAGCAGACAGCTTTGACCGAAACTGGATTCGCCAAATGGTTTGACGAAGTTCGGAGATTCTTTGGAAACGTCAAACGCATCACGGGCTCTTTTCGATGTGATAATCGCTTGCGCCTGCTGTCCGAATCGATCCAGACCTTCGATCAGCTGTGAGTTCTTTTCCAGACCGCTGAATTTCTGATCGATCTCCCGCAGCAGTGATTCGCGGCGTTCGATATTTTCAATCGTCAGACCGGAACGGAGTGAAATCCCCCGAACATTAAACGGCTGACCCGGACGTGGTGTGGCGCCCGTGTTTAACGGTGCGTATTTGACGCCCAGGAAACCTGGTTTCTGTGTGGAATTCGGAATCGAAACATACGGAGGCAGGTTTGCCGGACCCGGATATTCTTTGGTGTAGACGGCACCGTAGCCGGGATATTCCAAAGAAGGCAATGGGCGGCTGCCTGTATTTACATAAGCACGCCCCAGAGCGTGAGCGGCAACCGAGTGTGAGACCCCGCGGAGCAACGCGAACTTATCCATGCAGGCGGCCAGCTTGGGCAGATGCTCGGAAATTTCGATCCCGCTCACATTGGTTTTAATGGGTTTGAATTCCCCACGATATTCACTGGACGATTCCGGTTTGAGGTCGAACGTATCCATATGGGAAGGACCGCCGGAAAGTTCGATAAAGATGGCTGACTTGGCTTTTTCCGGTTTTGCCTGTCCGGCATCTACCATTCTCAGGTAGGAAGAAAGTGTCAAACCAGTGAAGCCGAGCGTACCGATTTTCAGAAAATCGCGGCGTTTCACTCCATCGCATGTCATTGATACGGCCATGAGAATTCCTTTCACATTGTGATGCCTGAATTTGTA
>JAGQQP010000494.1 GCA_020426085.1 Planctomycetaceae bacterium
ATATTATTTTTGCAGGCACTGCGGCGGGCTGCCTCACGCGCCTGTTGTACAGCCGGCAGTAAGAGTGCAATGAGGATGGCGATGATGGCAATCACCACCAGTAGTTCGATCAGGGTAAATGCTTTTCGTTTCACGTGACCGCGTCCTTTTTCTAAGATTTATAAACCAAATCAGTAGTTTAAAAAAAATGAATTTCAGGTTTTGCTGGAGCGCAAAATTAAAAGTAACCGCCGGGCAATACCCGTGCATTAATGTGTTTGAGGAACACCGGGCCTGGCAGGGGCCCATGCAGGAGGGATGAGACTGACCTCGTGTCAGCATCACAATTAAGGCGGCAGGACGCCTGCAGGAAACGGGACATTCTCAGTAGTTGGTCTCACTTTACAGTCAAATCTGGCATGCACCATGTCTTTTCAGACAGAAAGATTTCACTATCGGACATGTTTGAACAATCAAAAAAGATTGATCTATCTTAATTAAGTACAGTCGTTTACGATTTTGTAAGTTTTATTGGTGAAATTAGCCTGTCGAGGAGTGTGACGCGTTCGTTATAATGAGGGTCCCTGCTCTGGCTGTGAAATCGGAATACACGGCTGGTACAAGATCCTGCCAGGTAACAAAGCGCGTTCGCCCCCAAGATCTACAGATGACAGCCGGGCCCTCCTATGTCTTCCAAATCAATAGTCGGTGATAAACCTCGAATTCAGCCTTTCCTCCATCGTGACAAAGGTCTGGATTTTGAGAAGGCAGATCTTTCGTATTACTTACCCTCAACGCGTCCCCAGCGACTGGAGACACTCAGGCAGAGCTGGAGTTATCTGGCTTATTACCATCCCACCCCCGGCCCGTTTGCGCGATTTACTTCCGGGCATTTTCCCGCGGGAACGACGACGCAGAAACACAATCATGCCGTGATGGCCATGCATGGAAGTCTGCAGGGACCGCTCACATTGAAGACACCAAACGGAGATTGTCATCTGGATGCGGGTGATTTCTGTATGATCGGTCCGGGTGTAGATCATCACTGGTCGAATGAAGGTCCGCATACCGCATCGACGGTCGCATTCCTGATCGATCTGGAGCGGCTGGGTGACTGGCCTGAAGAATCAGGAATCGCCGAAGCGTGCCGAGAGTTAGAGACGCTGGTGACCGGCGTGCATCGGATCAGTTCGGCCGGCAATCCGGATCTGCAGCATGCATTCTGGCGCATGGCCGACCAGCTGATTGCAGAACATTCGCATCGGAAAATTGAACTGACCAGTCGCCTGCTGGTTTTTCTCTCGCTGGTCCTGGAGCATCTCGCTCCGGCGGTGGAACTGGATGCGGAAGACGACGTGGCATTACAGATTCGACGGTTGCTGTTGAATCGCGTGAACGATCGTCTGACGATACCGGAAGTCGCCCGCGAACTGCACGTGAGTCCCACGCTGGCAAAAACCGTGTTCCGCAAAACGTATGGCTGCGGGATCATGGCGTATTTCAATGAATTGAAAATCTGGCAGTCCAAACGGATGCTGGGTAATCCGGCGATGACCATTGACCAGATCAGTCGCACGCTGGGCTTTTCTTCTCCCGCCTACTTCACGCGTACGTTTCGTAAGTTGACGGGCGAAACACCAAGCGACTTTCGCAGCAAACGCGGCCAGGCGGAGGTGCGCTGAGAGACGCATCTGCCGGGTTGTTTAGTTCTCTGTCTGATCAGGCGGAAAGAGCTGGCTGGTAAAATCGCGATACGCTTTGACCATTGGACCTCGTGCTTCAAACAGCAGGTCGTTATGAGTGCCCTGCTCGATTTTCACAAACTGCTTTGGAATGCCCGACGTGGAACTCTCAGGGGCAGCCGCATACAGTTTTTCGCCCAGTTCAAACGGAACGATGCGATCTGCCGTCCCGTGGATCATCAGGATGGGACAGGTGATATTTCCGATAACCTGCTGATTCGGGTAGCGGTCCCACAATAACAGACTGACGGGAATCCAGGGAAAGTGACTGGAGGCGGCGTCGACCAGGGAACTGAAGGTGGAGCGGAGGATCAGTCCCGCGGGGGGCGTATTCTGTTCGCAGAGTTCGCTGGCCAGCAGCGTCGCGACGCCTCCGCCCAGTGATTCGCCAAACAGGATGATGCGCGCAGGGTCAATTTTCCGATCCCGGACGGCGTACTTCCAGAACGCGCGGGCATCGTTGAGTAATCCCGTCTGGTTGGGGCTGCCCGGGTTTTCGGCATAGCCGCGGTAGTCGAAGGCAAAGACGTGCAGGTTCATGCTGGCCAGCAGGCGGTAGTCTTCCATGCGATGCATGCGATTACCGCCGTTGCCGTGCAGGAAAATTATTACGGGCTGGCCTTTCTCCAGTTCTTCATCACAGTCAGCCCGATCAGAACAGGCGACCTGGCCGGCGAGGATGTGCCAGCCTTTGAGTTCCAGACCGTCTTCGGTGGTGGTTTCGATTTCATGTACCACGCCGAAGGGACCATTGGCCTGATCGACGGATAAAGAGCTGACCCGCGTGGGTTGATAAATGAGCCAGCGTTGGATCAGCATCAGCAGAATCAGCAGGAATACATAAAAAGCGGACACCCGCCAGAGATAATAAACGAGCATCTGTTTCCCCGTTTGTGGTTTCTCAAACATCTTGCGCGGTAAGGGGAACAGCCAGGGCAGGCACCGTTTCCAGGCTGATTGTGATTCTGTATTCATGAGCCATCGCTTGAATTGAAGATGTGACCGGGATCTTTGATTTCATTCTATCTGTTCTGAAGGTAAAAACCAGTGGGAACTGTGAGATGGTCTGATATGATGAGAGCGGCTAGTATGTTTCCTTCATCCATTGATATGCTCCCCGAGGTCGCTCATGTCTCCACACCGGTTTGTTGTCAGTTTTCTGTTCTGTACTTTGCTGACGCCTTTAGGGAGTCCGCTTGCAGCAGAAGAAAAAAGTTCGTTTCCCGATCCCGTGGAAAAGCAGATTGAAGGCTGGACCGTGGATGTGGACCCGCAGTTATTTTCCAAAGAACATGCCGAGCTGGGTCGCAAATCGCTGGATGCGCTCGCCAATCATCTGCAGCGTGTGAAATATATTGTGCCACCGGAACGGGTGGCGGCGTTACAGAAGTTTCGGATCTGGATCGATCTGCAGCATGCGGAGTTGGATAAAATGCAGTACCATCCAAATCGTGCCTGGCTGGAAGCGCGCGGCTTTGATCCGCGCCTGGCGCAGCACGTGCACATCCCTGTGGCGCGACAGCTGTTTGCCCGCAACATGTGGGCCCAGCATCCTTATGTGGTACTCCATGAGCTGGCGCACGCTTATCACGATCAGGTCTTGAGTTTCGATCAGGCGGAGATCATCGCCGTCTATGACGCGGCGAAGGAAGCGGGCCTCTATGAGAGCGTGCTCTGTCATACGGGAGTGAAAGTCAAACATTACGGCTTGAACAATCACAAAGAATATTTCGCGGAATCAACCGAAGCCTATTTCGGTGTCAACGATTTCTATCCCTTCGTCCGGGCCGAACTGAAACAGCACGATCCTGCAATGTTTGCGCTGCTGGTGAAAATCTGGGGCCCGGTTCCTTAGCATGGCTGGTTATCGGAAAAGAAAACAGGCGTTCGAAAGTGCGAACATGATGACCACTTCAGCTGTCTAACGGAAAAGGATTTGCTCTGCACGTGCGTGCTCAAATGGATGACTCTCTTGTTCAAACACACTTTACAGAATCCTGGAATCTTCAATGAAACTGTCTGCGGCTGCCTGGGAAATTG
>JAGQQP010000495.1 GCA_020426085.1 Planctomycetaceae bacterium
CCCTGTTTGGGGACCTGGTCTTCCTGCCAGCGTTACTCGCACGCTACGCCAAACGTTCCCAGGTGCCTGCCATGGAAGAACCGGAGGAAATACCTGACTCCACGGTGGCGGAACAGACGCTGGTCGGCGAGTAATCGTATCCCGTTGCTGTAACTCCAGTGACTGCCTGTGATATCGATTTCAAGCCGTCATTCGCTCGCTTTTCGTCTTTCGTGAATGGTTTCGGAACACAGTAAGTAAAGTTAAATAATTTGACTTTGCAGCCGATAAACGTTATAAAAGATTCCCACCACTGTAGTTATATTCGTTGAGGGTTCAGCGAAATGACTCCCGCCTAAAAGATGTTCCCCGACATGAAGGAACAGCGCTTTGTTAAATCGCTTGCATGCATTCCTGCTGACCGGCTTGATCTCACTGTCTGCGTACACTCTCTCCGCGACCGCTGCTGAAGAACCGGTGACCTTTGATAAAGACATCCGTCCCATTTTCAAGGCATACTGCTTTCATTGTCACGGCGAAGAAAAAGAACTTTCCGGTGCGCTGGATCTGAGGTTAAAGCGTCTGATTCTCAAAGGGGGCGATTCGGGAGAGTCGCTTGTTCCCGGCAAACATGCCGACAGCCTGCTGTTTCAATATGTGGAATCGGGCGATATGCCTCCCGATGAAAAACTGCGATTGAAACCCGAAGAAGTTGCTTTGATCGCCAGATGGATCGATCAGGGAGCTGTCGCGGGACCTGAGCCAACAGGCGATGTGAAACCTGGTGAGTTTCTGGTCACAGAAGCCGAACGCTCACACTGGGCATTTCAACCCATTCAAAAAGTCAAACTTCCGGAAGTCGCGCGGCTTTCTAAAGAGGGAGCAGCGGCGAATGTGAACCCGGTCGATGCGTTTGTTGCCCGGAAACTTTCGCAGAATGGACTCTGGTTTTCTGAGGAAGCGGATCGACTGACGCTGATTCGTCGAGCGGCCTTTGATTTAACCGGCCTCCCCCCTGCTCCCGAAGACGTGAAAACGTATCTGGCAGACAAGTCAGCAGACGCCTATGAGAAAATGGTAGATCGTCTGCTGGCCTCTCCCCATTATGGGGAACGCTGGGCGCGGCATTGGCTGGATGTCGCTGGCTATGCTGATTCAGAAGGCTACGACGATAAAGATGTAATTCGTGCGGATGCGTGGCACTATCGCGATTATGTGATTCGCTCACTGAATGCGGATAAGCCCTGGGATGAGTTTATCAGCGAACAACTGGCGGGTGATGAACTGGTCAAAGCCACGCATGCGACCGCGCAGAAACTGGTCGATCAGGATCCGGCGGTGTGTGACAAGCTGACAGCGACAGGATTTTTACGTCTGGCACCGGACGGAACGGGATCGAGTCCGATGGACCCTGCTCTGGCCCGGAATCAGGTGATTACGGAAACGGTGAAAATCATGTCCTCGTCGCTACTGGGGATGACCGTTGGTTGTGCCGAGTGTCATCATCACCGGTTCGATCCGATTCCCCAGGAAGACTTTTATCGCCTGCGGGCTGTGATTGCTCCCGTGTACGATGCCGACAAATGGCGGATGCCGGCCAGTCGTCGGGCCGCGCTGATGTCGAAAGAAGAAAAAGCCAAAGCGACAGAACTCTCTGCGCAAGTCAAAAAACTGGATGAGCAGCATAATCAGATCAAGGCAGAAGTGACGCAGTTGATCGCGGAACGGGTGTTGAAGGAAGTTCCTGAGCCAGATCGTGAACGGGCTCAAGCCGCTTATGAAACGGCCGTCAAAGAACGGACTGCAGAACAGACGGATTTCCTGAAGAAGAAATACCCGATGCTGGACCTGCTGGCTCCCGGACGTCTGCATCTGTTCCTGGCACGTTACAAAGATGGCAAGGAACTGGCCAAACGCTATGAAGATGTGAAAGCCGAAGCTGATGAACTGAGAAAGCAGATTCCCCAGCCGGAATATATCCGGGTGGCGACCGAAGACACTCTGCATCTGCCGGAAACGTTTGTCTTTTACCGGGGGGATATGTCGTCTCCCGAATCAGAAAAGATCGCGCCGGGGGGACTGACGGTTGTCGGTTCCAAAACGGATAACACCTTTCCCGTCAATGATCCCGCGATCCCGACGTCTGGTCGTCGACTTGCTTATGCCCGTTATCTGACCAGTGGCCAGCATCCGCTGGTGGCACGCGTGTTGATGAACCGGTTCTGGATGCATCATTTCGGGCAGGCCATCGTTGATTCCACAGGAGATTTCGGTTCACGCTCTGCCACACCGACGCATCCCGAACTACTGGACTGGCTGGCAGCCGACTTCATGGAGCATGGTTGGGAATTAAAGCGGATTCACCGGTTGATCATGACTTCGCGGACGTATCGTCAAACCTCTGCCTCACATTCCGAGAAAGCGATGGCGGTCGACGCCGATAACCGGCTGCTTTGGAGGATGAACCTGCGACGGCTGGAAGCGGAGTCCATCCGCGATGCGATTCTGGCCGTCAGCGGCGAACTGAATCGGAACCAGTTCGGTGCACCGATTCCCGTCTCGCTGGCTGACAGTGGCATCATTACAGTAGGAACAGGAAAGGTTTCACCCGATCGACGAGAGTTGAAGCGTTCTATCTATATCCAGGTGAGACGCACTCAGCCGGTTACGATGCTGAATGCCTTTGATGCGCCGAGTATGGAGCCGAACTGCGAGCGACGGGTCTCTTCGACCGTGGCGACACAGTCACTGGCCTTGCTGAACAGCGAATTCATGCGGGAGCAGTCTGTTGCGTTTGCCAAACGGGTGCTGGCGACTGCGGGCAAATCTGCTGATGACGCGAAACTGGTGCAGACTGCCTGGGAACTGGCATTGAGTAATGATCCGTCGGCGGCAGAAATGCAGGCTCTGCAGAAACATTTTCAATTGCAGTTACAAGAGTACCAGGCGAAAAAAGTAAAAGACCCTCAGCAGGAAGCGCTGGCGTCCCTGTGTCATGTGCTGTTTGGGACCAATCAGTTTTTATATGTCGAATAAATCGTTTATGGGCAGGTGTCAGCAGGATGCCTGTCTGATTCATCTCTCTCCGAAGGGAGTGTGTTGTGTTGCAGAACAGTCACGATCATTCAAACAGTTCCCGTCGCCACTTTCTGGCGCAAAGTGCCTTTGGCGTTTCTTCCCTGGCATTGGCGACGTTGTTAAAAGATGATCAATTACTCGGCGCACCTGATAAGCCCGCTCTGGAAGAAAAAACATACGACCTGAAACCCAAAAAGACGAGTCACCCGGCGCGGGCGAAATCGATGATTTCGATTTTCTGTGGCGGTGGCCCCAGCCATCTGGATCTGTTTGACAGAAAGCCGATGCTGGATGAATATGCGGGCAAACGGTTTCCCGGCGACGGTATTAAATATGACAACGCCGGTCAGGCGACTTCGATCATCATGCCGGCCCCTGATACATTCAAAAGATGTGGCGAATCGGGCATGGAAATCAATACCGCTCTGCTGCCTCACTTCGGAGAAATTGTCGATGATGTAACGTTGATTCGTTCCATGCAGCTCCCTAACATTCGGAATCACGTCGCCGGGATGCGGGCCATGACAACCGGTCGGGGGCGTGAAGGCTGGCCTTCACTGGGGAGCTGGGTAACTTATGGTCTCGGTGCAGAGACTCAGAATCTGCCGGCATTCGTTGCGATTACAATTCCCAAAAATCCGGTCGGTTCTCCGTACTGGGACAGTCGTCAGCTCCCTTCCATTTATCAGGGGACTGTCGTCAG
>JAGQQP010000496.1 GCA_020426085.1 Planctomycetaceae bacterium
GAAATCCATCTGAATGTGCACGTGACCGACGTGTCGGAAGATGGCGTGAAGATCGGTGATGAGACCATTAACGCCGAGAATGTCTTCTGGGCGGCAGGAGTCCAGGGGCAGGATCTGGCGAAAACGCTGGATGTCGAAGTAGATCGAGGCAGCCGGATTGTAGTGGGGCCTGATATGTCGATCCCCGGGCGTCCTGAAGTCTTTGTTATCGGCGACGCGGCGCATGCGACCGATGCCAAAACCGGGAAGCCGGTGCCCGGACTGGCTCAGGGGGCCATTCAGACCGGGCGTTTCGTCGCTGAGATTATTAAAAAGGAAATCAACGGCAACGCACCGCAAGAGCGGCCGCAGTTCAGTTATTACGATAAAGGATCGATGGCGATGATCGGTCGCGGAAATGCCATCGCCGCGATCGGCAAAATCCATTACGGCGGCATTCTGGGCTGGATCTCCTGGAACATTCTGCACGTGATGTTCCTGGTCGGCTTTCGCAACCGCTTCAAAGTGATGCTCGACTGGTGCTGGAACTACATCTGGAAAACCCGCCGTTCCCGATTGATTACGGGCGACCCCAAAGTGCACATCAAACAACTCTATTCCGATCACCAGCCTCCTGAGGTCAAAACGGGCTGGAGAAAAAAACACAAATCGGAAGAATCCTGAACTTCAGTTACGGAGCCGGTAATGCTGAAATATCTGATCGCTGCCATCGTGTCAGGTTTTTTAATTCTGGCGATGTTCGGTTTCATCTGGAAAACGGAAGACGAGTTTCGTCAGGCCGCCCGGGATCGTGGCTGGGACGGCGAACAGGATGTGGGCATGGAACTACCCGGCGATCTGTTGCAGAAGATCTCCATCGCCAATCTGTTGAGAGTGTATTCGATTCCGATATCCGTGCTGCTGGTGGGACTCTGTTTGGGAACGGCATTCTGGTTGGGAAGTAGTAATAGAAGCACTGACGCAGAACAGCCGATCGTCATTGAAGGGGATTAGATTCCGTCAGACTTTCTACTCCCACACAAAAGGGGAATCATTGTGAACCACTCGGGCCTGGTGGGCTGGACGGGTTCGTGACTCATTGATTTTCCGAAAGTTCGTTTGTATCTGTTTCCTCTTTTCGCCTGCTGCGAATGATAATCAGAGTGGCTGCCACCAGGGTTGGTGTCAACAGCATGATCAGGAATTCGGAAAAGTACAGAGGGGGCGAATTGTCGTACGGTCGTCGTTCTGGTGTCAGGCTTGTTTTCATCAAGATGCCTGTCAGCGGTAACGCGATACAAAACAGTATGACGAGAGTACGGGCAAAGCGATAATCTCCCCTGGGAGTAAATGTAGCCCAGGCTGTCAGACCAAGGTAGATCGTAGAACCAGCGAGTGGCATCACGGCATGTAACCGCCAGTACTTCATGTCGGCACGACGATCCATTTCAGGAGTCTCGTGGAAATACCAGTATAAGAGTGTGTAACTTCCCACTATCAGAACGGGGCCCAGCAACCCGACCAGCGTTCCCAGCAATCCCGCGATCAGTCCTCTAATCATATTCATTTTGATTTTCGCAATGATGTTTCTCCAGCCAGCAGAAGATCGTGTGTTTCACTCGAAAATGCTGTTTTCGTCTGGCATCACCAACCTGAATCAGGCTAGGATAGTTGTTCAGTATATTCTGTCTTGTCGTTTCACCAGAAGGGAACTGGAAAAATGAACGTTCGCCCGTTGTTTCTGATACTTTGTCTCTTCCTGTCTGTTCACTTTACTCTGTTGTCTGTACAGGGGGAAGACAATTCCCAGCCTGTAGAGGGAAAATCCAGTCTGGAGTTTCAGGGCAAAGGCCAGGTGATTATCCCGAAACTGCGATATGACGGAGACCATCCGATTACCCTGGAAGCCTGGGCCAAACCTGAGGCACGGGATGACAATTATATTCGTGCGTCCGTGGTGGCCATTCTGCAGCTGGCGGGGGTGGGCATTCATTATTCGGGCGGTCACTGGATGATGCACATCAACGAAGGTCGCAAGTCAAACGCCGGTTATGCTTCGGTTGTCTCTGATGCACTAGCAGAGAATGACAAACCAGTGCATCTGGCCGCCGTTTACGATGGTAAAAATGTTTTACTGTTCGTCAATGGGAAGAAGCAGCAGTCCGTTAACGAAACGACATTAAAGCATGTGGCTTCTCCCCACGATTTCATGATTGGCGCAGATCCGAACGGCAAAGGGTTGCCTCACCAGTTTTTTAAAGGCGCCATCGATGAAGTTCGCATTTCCAAAGTCGCCCGCTATGCGGAAGACTTTGAACCCGCGCAGCGCTTTGAGCCGGACAAGGATACCCTGGTACTCTATCACTTCGATGAAGGGACCGGCGACGTTGCCCACGATGAGTCGGAAAATCATTATGACGGCAAGATTAAAAACGCCACCTGGGTGAAACAGATTATTCCCGAGCCCTGATCAACAGCCTGGGGGTGGCGTATTCTGTAGTTTTGAGCTCAAACACACAGCAAAAAAACGAGAATTCCTGAATTGCATCAGAAACTTTGAAACAAATTCCTCCTGGCTTACGTCTCTTCTGAAAAAGTTCCCGGTTTCCCATTTCAGGAGTACAGCCATGCGACGCTCGTTTCCGGTTTTATTGTCTACCCTGTTGATGGTGAGTTGTATCCCTTCCCTCGTCTGGGGTTTGGGAGAAGAAACGTTTGGCAATAAACCGTTGAATGCGTTGAATTACAGTGACTGGCCGGGAATTGTGCCCGTCCTCAATCATGAGAGCCGCGTCTATCATCTCTGGGTCAATGGCAATGAGTACGCATATTATCGTGGCGATATGGATACGTTGAACGATGTCCTGCAGAAGTTTGCCGCGACGGATCAGAAACAGCATGAAGTCGTTCTGCGACCCGGCCCTGCTTCCGCAAAGTCATTTGGAGCGACACAAACGATTCCCTATCAATGGGATCTGCATCTGGTAGGCGGCATTGCCCGGGCGGTGGCGAAGAAAGATCAGGGGGAAAAAATCTGGAACCCGTACCCGATGCTCAGTATTTATGTAGACGAAACGATCCCGCTGGAGAAACTCAAAATACCTGCCGGGGTCACGCTGCTGGAATTAGCCGATCTGGAAAAACGGTTTTCCGCAGCGCTCGTCAGTACCGATACTACGGTGCGCGGCTGGGACGCCGGTCAACTGGCGAGTCTCAATCCTTACAGTACCAGAAATATGAATGCCATCGCAAAGCTGCTGGATGACAAAGAAGTCTGGGTTCGACTGAATGCCGCCGGCGCACTGGCGGCCTTTGGAAAAAAAGCGACTCCCCTGCTGCCCGACCTCCGCTCACGACTCAATACCGAAGATCTGGCATTGAAAAAACGACTTTCGGAAACAATTCATATCATTGAAACAGCAGAGGATCAATCGGAAGCGGAACAACAGCATCAGCAGACGCTCATACAGATCCAGCAGTTTCTGAAAACGCAGAAAAAATAACACACTGACTTATGAGCCTGGATAGTTTCCTGAACGGGAGAGAAACGATGTCGCTACGTAAACAAATCACGATGCTGTTCTTTTTCCTGGCACTGATGTTGACGTTGCAGGATGCCCGGGCGATTGAGTTTGGAATCGGTCAGTCGAAAGAAGAACTCGGACTCAAATATGAACTGTCCGTCACCGATCATGGGACCGGTCGTGTGACCGTGGTGCTGGATATTACCGATGAAGGGAAACTGAAACCGATCAATTCGATTTCGCTCT
>JAGQQP010000497.1 GCA_020426085.1 Planctomycetaceae bacterium
GTTTTACTGCTTTATTTTCTTGATTCCACCCCCTGAAAAAAACTAAAATAACAGCTTCGGGTCAACTTCCTGTTTTGTAATTTAGTTTTACTTATTTTAATTTTCCGTTTAATTAAGGAACCGAACTGATGGCACTCGAATTCAATCGTCGATCAAAGGGAGGTTTTACCCTCATCGAATTACAGGTGGTGATTGCCATCATCGCGATTCTGATTGCCCTGTTACTGCCAGCCGTCCAGCAGGCACGTGAAGCGGCCCGGCGGTCTACCTGTAAAAATAACATGAAGCAGTTGGGACTGGCTTTGCACAACTATCACGATTCCCACCGCATCCTTCCCCCGGGAGATGTCAATGGTGGCGGTTATGACTGTATCTGGCTGGGGTCACAGGAAACCCGCAACCATACGGGTCAACTTTATATGCTCCCCTTCATTGACCAGGTCAACATCTACAATCAGATTAATTTCTCAATGGCAACCGGGTTAGGCGACGGCAACGGTGCCTGTACCGGTCCCACTACTGGAATTCAGACGGCAGCAACTTCCCACTCCATCGCCGTTTTTGAATGCCCCAGCGATTCTTACTCACACGGACCTTACACCTATACCTCTAACCTGGCCTATGCGACGAACAAGGATTATCGCACGAGTTATTCGTTCATTTATATCGAATACAATACCGGCGATAATTCATCTGGGGGAACATATGACACCGCGACAACAACCAAAACAGCATTTGGACATAATGGCGCTGCCAGAATGCGGGATTTCACTGATGGTACCAGCAATTCGATGTTGATGATTGAAACCCCCATGGAAAAGCAGTCCTCAATTCGTGGTCCCTTCTGGGCAACTTATGTTGCGACAGGTCCTGTGATTGCCGCCCCTTATCGAAAAATCAATCAACCTTATTCTGCTACCGACTCCCGGGCCGAGTGGGGATCTCCGGGAAGTGAGCACGTAGGCGGCTGCCATGGTCTGATGGGAGATGGTGCCGTCCGGTTCCTCAGCGAGAATATTGACATCAATACCCTCCGGGCCATTCAGACCATCAATGGCGGTGAAGTTGTTCCCGATTTTTAAAATTTAATTGAATAGCAAGTGAGTCCCATGTTGATCAATCAAGTTAAGTTTTTTCAAGCACTTTGTCTGCTCGCAGTCGGCCTGCTTGCCGGCTGCTCGGGCGGAGCTGCGGATACTCCCGCGTTGTCGCAGGTTTCAGGTACGATTACTCTGGACGGCGCGCCTCTTTCAAAAGCTTCTATCACATTCCAGCCACAATCCGGCTCCTCTTCGGTGGGAATGACTGATGAAGCCGGTCATTACGAACTGGCATACAACAAGGACGCGAAAGGGGCCGTGCCCGGACAGCATACTGTTGTGATCAGTAAGATGGGTGAACCCGGTTCTCCTAATGACACCGAAGATCAGGTACCGCCACAGTTCAATCGAAACTCGAAACTCACTGCCGTAGTGACAGAAGGAGAAAATACGGTGAATTTCGACCTGGACTCTAAAGCCAAATAACTTCCGGGTTTGCGTTACTCGCAACCACTGAAAGAGAAACAACAGGCCCTGTACCCTCGGGAGCAGGGTCTGTTCCTGTTTCACAGGCAGCTGGCTTGAAGTCTTTCTTTCTGGACCGTGCCCGGGACGTGCGATAGGATGAATCTGTTTCTTTCTCCTGTCCTGCATTCCTGTGAATCTGAGATCTTCGTGATGCCTCCTGCATGTCATCCGAAAACTGAACCGCCAGCAAACACACGGCGAGTCCGTCATCCACTTCTGTTTCGCGGTGCTGCGATTCTGCTGGGACTCTCGCTGCTGGTAGTTCTGGAACTGGCACTCCGTTTGTGTGGCGTCCAGCCTCTACCCGACAGTCAGGACCCCTTCATTTCTTTCAGCTCTGATGCCACACTGTTTGTCAAAGATCCTGCAGGAACGCATTTTCAGACTGCCCCGGAACGCATTGACTTCTTTCGCCCGCAATCCTTCCCCATCAACAAACCCGTAGATACATTTCGCATCTTTGTTCTGGGTGGATCGACTGTCCAGGGCCGACCCTATGCCGTGGAAACATCATTCACCGCCTGGCTGAAAATCAACCTGCAGGCGGCGGAACCAGAGCGCCATTTCGAAGTCATCAACTGTGGCGGAGTTTCGTATGCCAGCTATCGCCTGGTTCCCATTCTTCGGGAGACGCTGCAGTACAAGCCCGATCTGTATATCGTTTACACCGGCCATAATGAGTTTCTGGAAGAACGCACTTATGGTAACCTCAAACAGAGTTCTTCAATCTCTCTGGCTACACAGAAATCGCTGCGGGATTTGCGCATCGCCTCCCTCATGCAACGATTACTGCCAGACGCGCAGGAAGAAACAGCAGTCTCCACTAAAAACGTGTTATCTGCAGACGTGAATGCCCGACTCGATTTTCAGAAAGGTCTGGAGGGCTATCATCGTGACGCCGAGACACGTCGGGGAATCATCGAACATTTCGAATACAACGTCAGGCAGATGATCTTACTCGCGAAGCAGGCTGATGTGCCTCTCGTACTCGTCAATCCGGTCTCGAATCTCAAAAACTGCCCCCCGTTTAAAAGTGAATTTGCAAACGGGCTTTCACAGGAACAGCAGGATCAACTGATCTCCTGCTGGAATGCTGCCAACGACTGTGACTGGAGTGAAGCCGACCACAAAATGCAGCTATGGAAAGAAGCCGTTCACATTGATCAGCAGCACGCAGGCCTGCTCTACAACATAGGAAAAACCTGCGAACATCTGCAGCGTTATCCGGAAGCAAAAAACTGGCTGACGAAAGCTAAGGAAGAAGATATCTGTCCGCTGCGCATCCTGGAACCGATGCATGACGCGCTGTTCGACATGGCACAGGAATATAACGTCCCTCTGGTTGATATCCGTCGATTAATTGAGCAGCAGACACCGGATGGCATCCCAGGGAGTGAATGGCTCGTCGACCATGTGCATCCCAGTATCGAAGGACACCAGCTGATTGCCGATGCACTCTTTGAAAAACTGGTGGCCTTACAACTCTTCACCCAACCGGCTGACTGGCAGTCGAATCGGGATCAGCTCCGCCAGACTCATTTGAATTCGCTGCCGGAAGAATATTTCCTGCGCGGTGCACTGCGCAGCAGAAGGCTGGAAGGCTGGAGTCGAGGTCGCAGTCAGAAATTGGCACCTGTCAAGACTCATTAATGATAATCGCACTGTTCTCTCACTCTCTTTATCGAGGACAACCGCTTCATTATTGCAGGAAAAGGATACAAATCTGACGCATACTCTGATTGATTCGAGTCGACCGCTACCCTATGATCGAAGATCAATGTCTACTTATATTGACGTTGATCTTGTCTTCCCTGAATCTGACCTGTGACGCCGCTCAACATGAAAGAGACACCTGATGAGACAATGCTGGACTTTCACATTCCTGGGGCTGGTCTTCCTGATCGCCGGACAGCCGGTGCAAAGTGAAACGGAAACACCCCCGTTTGTCTCCGGTTTTGATCGCTTCGCCCGCCATGACGAACTGGAACCGCATGCGGGAGGCCAGCTGCTGATCAGCGAACTGAGTTGCGTCGCCTGTCATCCCTCACAACGCTCTGAACTGCAACCCAAGCGCGGCCCCCGCTTAACGGGAGCCGGCAATCATCTGCAGCAGCAATGGATTCGCGAATTTCTCGCTGCACCACAGGTCGTCAAAGCGGGCACAACGATGCCCGATGTAC
>JAGQQP010000498.1 GCA_020426085.1 Planctomycetaceae bacterium
TGTTCCGCCAGCAACTGATTGAGTCCTTCCAGAGTGACACCTGCTTTTAAGACAGGTACCAGTTTGTCTGCGATAAATCGTCTGAGTTGGTCGAGTCGCTGCGCATCGTCACAGGGATAGTCGTCGATATTCAACAGGTCGGCAATACGAGGCGGACCAGTTTCCGGGCGAGGCGTTCCCTCAGGCCAGAGAGAACTGGCGCGTGTACTAACATGACACTGATGCGCGCGGGGAAATTCGTTGTGTTCTATCTGCTGCAGCCAGAAGCCGATGTTAAGAAAGTAAGTTGCGCCATATTGTGACTTCTGAAGGTTTAACACAGCTATCACCTGCGCGCTGGACAAGTACCAGTTTGAACCTTGCCTTAGATATCCATGCAGTTTCAGTTCCGCATCCATCATATTTTTCAGGTGCTGTGTTGTGATCATTTCAACTTGATCAACCAGGGACCACTGCCCGGTTTTCAGGCAGTTCTTCCGCATTAGTTTTTCCTTCCAGTACATCCAGTCGTGCGCGAAGTTCATCATTTTCGTTCTGCAGTTGTAACAGAAAGAGTGTGACCAGGTTGAACAGCACCAGCAGTCCGACGGCAATCATTCCTGTATTACCCTTACCGAAATAGAATGTAATCGAGAAAAAGATTGCGGTCACCAGTAACATCCAGGGGTTCATTCTTTGCATGATTTTATCCTGTAAGTAAAGTATCGCTTCTTTACGGCAGTTCGTAAGTGGAGATTTCGTTGAACTGCAGGGAAAACAGAAAGGGATAGATCACTGCCAGACTGGCAAGCAGGACGACATATGCGCTGAAACCAGCACACAGCGCGATCAGGATTAGACCATTTTGCATAGTCGATAACCAACCCAGAAACGGTACCAGAATCACTAACCCCAGCCCCATAGACATCATTGAAAAAAAGAGAACCAAAACGAGTATTCCCACCACACAGCATGTAAACAGGACATCCTTCCAGAGAATCGTTGATTTCATCGACGGCGAGAGGTTCCTGCGAATCAGCTTCAGTCCCAACCCAGTGAAGAGCATTGTCAGTGCAGCTGCAAGCTGGGCCACCAGCTCGATTTCATAATCATGCTTCATTGAAAACACGATCAGGCGGAGATAAACAATCAGAGAGACGCCGACGGCAACAGCAACTGTCATCAGATGTGCGATGCTTGTGAAGACCTGCAACGTTTCTGGTTCCTGAACAGGTTAAGACCACTGATAGAATCGGAGAATTAACATCTCAGACTTTGAACCTTTGTCTCGTACCATTTATTATAGACTCTGGCATTTCTCATCGAAAGCACATTTCAGCCGCAGCCGGAAAACATCGGGGGCATTCCATGCAAAACTGTTTAGCCGTTTATACTATCAAACGGGCCATCAATGGTCGCAAGCTGGTTATAATTTATGCTTCTAAGAAGAGGACGACAATTTCAGGGAATTTCACCGTAAGAGGCAAAATATTTTTCTAAAAGTCGCGTCACAGGAATGATCTTTTGAACTTTTTTCAGCTCAGGTCGTTCAACCTGCACTTCCTGCCAGCGCTTCCGGACATCATCAGAGCCGAAATTCAGTATCACCTCCACCAGAGAAGGGCAGCGTGTCAGGGGGCGTAAATCAAGTTTCTCAGCGTTTACATAGTCTATGTCGAGTACCTCCAGTCGAGACAGTTTCGTCAGCGGCTCCAGTCCCTTACCGGTAATCAGTTCCGTATGGCCTGGATTTCCCAACACCAGCAACCGCAGTTGCTGGAGTGGTTCCAGTCGAGTCAGGCCGGCATTCGTAATCTCAGTCGAGTACAAAACCAACTCCCTTAAATTTTTCACCTTGACCAACGCATCCAGACCTTTATCTGTGATGGTCGAGTTTTTCAGGGAGAGTGCTTCCAGCTGAGGCAGATCGGGCAAGGTCTGCAGAACGGCATCATTGACTGACGGAGTCGAGAGATTCAATACGGCAAGACCGGGCAACTGATCCAGCTGTTTTAATGTGACTTTGCCTGCGGGACTGCCGGAAAACCCGAACTCCCGTAATTCCGGTGCCTCTGCAAAACTGTTTAAGCCGCTCCCTGTCATCTGGTCACTGTGGAGCACCAGTCGAGTGAGTTGTTTTAATCCAGACAGATGCTTCAGACCGGCATCGGAAAACGTCCCCACCACAATCAGATGCTTGAGATTTTTCAGCTTCCCCAGGGGCTTGAGACATTCGTCCGTGATCGGTCCCCACAGTTCCAGCGCACGGAGTTCTGTGCAGTCGCCTATCAGTTCGCAACCACGCACGTTGATCTCGCGACTATGCAGTACCAGACGGCGCAGGGCGGGAAAAGAGGACAGTACCTGTAGCCCCTGATCGGAAATGGGACTTTGCTTCACACCACGAGTGACGATTTTCAGGTCTTTCAGATGCGACAGGCCGTGCAGACCAGTCAGATGCTCATCAGTCACATATTGACACGAGACGTTAAACGCTTCCAACCCGGAGATCTGACCAATCTGTTTCCAGCCAGCCGGGCTGAATGAATTTCCGTCAAACATATCAAATGCGCGCAGTCCTTCGACCCGGGTCAGCATGGGCAATTCGTCTTCGCTACAGTAGTCGAAGTAATTGGAAAAATAATAGCCTCCCCCTTCTTCAGGCTTAATACGACCGAGGCCCCCTTTTCTGAGGAGGTAATCGAGTTCCGTCTCTTCCGGCTTTCTGCCTTCGTCAATCGGAGTCGATGAAAATTCGCCGTTCCCCCCTGTCGATAGCGAAGCGGTCTGAGGTGGGAAAGGATCTTCACCGCACCCGGCAAGACAGAGTAAACTGATCAGTAAGAATAAAGTCAAATTTGATAAATTGAACATATGTCTCATGCAAGTTATCATAACTCCTCTCAATCGAGCAAAACAGTCTAAAAAAACTCAGGATGAAAAATGGATCATTTCACTCTATTCATGTCGGCGACGATTGATGTCTTTGAAGCCAACAAAAAAATGGCCGAACGGGCGATTGAGCAAATTTCAGACGCAGGACTGCGCACAGCTCTGCACGAACATACGAATTCCATCGCGGTCATCATGAAGCATGTCGCCGGGAATCTGATTTCGCGGTGGACCGATTTCCTGACAACCGACGGTGAGAAGCTGGACCGGAACCGGGACGACGAATTTGTCGATACGTTCGCCACACGCGAAGAACTGCTGGCTTACTGGGAGCGAGGCTGGGCCACGCTGCTGGATTCGCTGAAATGTCTGACGCCCACCGATCTGGAAAAAACGGTTTATATCCGCGGCGATGCCCACACCGTTCCGCTGGCCATTCAGCGATCGCTGGGACACACCTGTTATCACGTAGGACAGATCATCCAGGTGGCCCGCATCCAGGCCGGCGATGATTGGAACACGCTGACGATTCCCCGCGGTCAGTCGGAACAGTTTAACAAAGAACGCTGGGGGGAAGGAACGCCGGGGAAGTAAATTGAGCTGCCATTCCGCCCAGATTTTAAGATCGTGACGAACCGGGAAGAAAAAAGGGTGGGCCCGAATGTAATTCGGGCCGAGTGTAGCGAGCGGGAGGTCGCAGTTCCCATGTCCAACGCTAAACCAGGTTTCATATGCTAAACCGATAACAGCTTGAGGCGCAACACATCACCAGTTCTCGTTCACACCGCAACCTCCTGTTGTCTTCGACAACCGCGAATTGCATTCGCGGCCACCCGCTGTCAATGAATGTGCGCAGACCTGCTTCCGTT
>JAGQQP010000499.1 GCA_020426085.1 Planctomycetaceae bacterium
TGCAGGGGAACTTTGAGTGTGACATTTTTGAGGTTATTGATACGCGCTCCCGTGAGTTGGATGAATTGCTCATTGTTGGTATTCACCCGATGTGATTGTGCGCCGTGATGAAACCTGGTCGTCAGGCCTTGTGCGGTGATGGATTCCGGGTGCTGAAGGAATTTTTCATAGTCACCTGCGAAAATCAGATTTCCCCCTTCTACGCCGGCCCGGGGACCAATATCGACCAGATAATCTGCGGCTTGAATGACATCGTGATCATGCTCGACCACAATGATCGTATTCCCTGCCTGTTTAAGTTGCTGCAAAATGTTCAACAGTTTCTGAGTTTCATTCGCGTGTAAACCCGCCGTGGGTTCGTCCAGAATGTAGCAGGCCCCCGTCGTTCCTGCCCCCAGACAGGCAGCGAGTCTGGCACGCTGCAATTCACCGCCGGACAACGTTTTCGAAGGACGTGATAATTGGATATAACCCAGTCCGATTTCAATCAGATATTCCAGTCTTTTTCGTACGGATGGCACGATCTGATCTCTGATGACCTGATCCTGATGGCTCATTTCCTGAGTCGCAAGGGGCTCCCAGTCATCAAGCCAATCAATCATTTCGGGGGCTGTGAACTGAATGACCTGGTCAATCGAATGCTGGTTCAGCAGAATGGAACGCCCATACTGACTGATACGGGCTCCCTGGCAGTCCGGACAGATCTGATCTGATTCAGCATCGGGTTGTTCAATGATTCCCAGTCCTTCACAGGTGGGGCAGGCACCATGAGGGCTGTTGAAGCTGAAGGTGACTGGTTCAGGATCGGGAAAACTGAGATTACACTTTCCACAGGCCAGACGGGTACTCACGTAGCGGTCTGACCAGCCCGATTCGGTCTGCTGGCTGACAAGGCAGGTCCCCCCCGCCTGTTTCAACGCCAGGTCGACCGATTCTTTCAGGCGTGACTGGATTCCCTCTTTCACGATGATGCGATCTATTACGATTTCGATATCATGCGGAACATCTTCCGGAAATTCGTAAGGTTGTGTGATATCAATGACTGCTCCATCGATGCGTGCACGAACAAAGCCCTCTTTCGCGATCTGATTCAACAGTGCTGTATGATTTCCTTTTTTGGCTGAGATTACCGGGGCCAGAATCATGACTTTTTTACGGTCCTCAAGGGCCAGAACCAGATCGACGATTTGTTCAGGCGTCTGCTGATGCAAAGCCTGCCCGCAGTTCACACAGTGAACGATTCCCAGTTTTGCATAGAGGAGTCGAAAATAGTCATACAGTTCCGTCAGGGTTGCCAGTGTGCTTCGCCTCGACTGCACTCTTTGCGTCTGATCAAAACAGATCGTGGGGGGCAAACCTAGAATCTGGTCAACGGCAACTGGTTGAGCCTGGCTAAACAGTTGTCGTGTCCCCGTCGACAGGTTTTCCAGAAAACGTCGCTGGCTTTCCTGATGAATGGTGTCAAATACCAGGCTGCTCTTTCCGCTCCCGCTGACTCCTGTCACGATTGAAATCTGGTTGTGAGGCAGATCAACGTCGATATTTTTCAGATTATGACAGCGTGCGCCCCGAATTCGAATCATCTGATCATTCTGATAACGCATGGGGAGCCTTAGGGGAGAAAGCGTAAATCTGCTGTTGAAAACACCGGAAGTAAATTGACCGGGAATAGCTTCTCTGGAGTGAGAATGCTATGATTCTACACAGTCAGAATTTTTTTAAAAGATCACGTTCAGCAGTGAGTGCGTTTCCCCATGTCAATTATCCCCTGTTCATTCCTGTTTCGGCATTCGATTGCGTTGCCGCAGATACAGGACATTCCCCGCAAGCGGGGACGATTGTTAAACCTCCCTGATACCGCACTGCTCCCTGATCTGACGTATGAGAAGTCAAATAAATGGGGGGAGCTCAAAGTTGCCTGGAATTCAGATGGCCTGGCAATCAGCCTGCAGGTGACTCAAAAAAAACATCCGGTCACACCTTCAGAGAAGCTTGAGATCTGGCTTGATACGCGTGATACCAAAACAATTCATCGCGCCAGCCGTTACTGTCTTTCTTTTGAATTTCAACCTGCGGGACCTTCTGGAAAGCCGGTTTGTCTGCAACAGACAATTCATCGGGCACAGGATGATGCACCTCGATGTGATTTGAAAAAGATTGGTCTCTGGTCAAAAACCAGTAAATCAGGGTACGAGTTGGATGTCTGGCTGCCAGCTGCGGAACTCTATGGTTTCGATCCCGCATCTTATCCACAGACAGGCTTTTACTACAAAATTACAGACTCTGAACTGGGAGAACAGTTCATGATCGTGGATCACGAATTCCCATTCGCTCAGGATCCAAGTCTGTGGGCCACTCTGCGGTTTGATCAATAAAAAAACCGTGAGAAACGCCAGTCGATCCTCACGGTAATTGATTCTGCAAATGTATCAGATTTTATGATCGTTTTTTCGGTAATGCTGCTGCATAAAGCATTGTGACGGCACCAATTGACATCAGACTGAATGCAGCCCAGTCAGGAGGATTTAATTCTTCCTGCTGCTCATCATTCAAAGTTGTCATACCCAGAAAACCACGAAATTCAGGTTCGCGTACTGGTTCCGGTTCTTCTTCCACGGTGACTTTGTGGGTGAGAACCATTTTGTCGACAAATAAAAATGAAGTACCAGTCAGTAAGACGAATAAACCGGTAGCAAAAAATGAAGAGCGAAACATGCGATGTCCCTGTCCTGTCGCTTACATCGATTGTTTTTTCGCTTGCTCCTCCTGAGCGTAAGCCCTTGTTTCAAAGTATCTTCCTGAAGTCATTTCAGGGCTGTGAATGCGAATCGACGACGAATTTGAATGTTTAGCCCGCTATAACAAGACACAAAACCCATAGCGGGATCTAATCCTTCTTATCGGTACAAAGAATAAAACTCTTGATTTTACAGGCAGATAATACTGCTTATGTTAATTTCTCGTGTCGGATTATAACGGTCAGAGGGAATAGTGAAACGATCTGTACAGACTTCTGAAGGTCGATCCATACTGCTGCGACACCATTTCACAGCGCAACTCGATAAAATTCATGTCGGTGCCGGCTGGAGTTTTGGATGTACAGTCGCTAAATTAGCTCTTTCGTAACGCAAATCACCTGCATCATCACGTTGAAATGAACAAATGAGGAAATGACAGTGGAAGCTCGGATTACATTATTACCTGGCGATGGAATTGGCCCTGAAATCGTAGAACAGGCCAAACGGGTTATCGAGACAGTTGCACAGAAATACGAGCATCAGTTTGAAACCCCCTCCTGCCCGATGGGAGGCAATGCCATTGATGAGTTTGGCGACCCGCTACCTGCAGAAACTCTGGAAACCTGCAAAGCATCCGATGCGATTCTGCTGGGTGCAGTCGGTGGTCCCAAATGGGATGATCCTTCCGCTAAAACTCGTCCCGAAGCGGGGCTCCTCAAAATTCGGAAAGAACTGGGACTGTTTGCCAATCTTCGTCCCATTAAACCTTACAGTGAACTACTCGATGCTTCGCCTTTAAAGCGGGAAATCATCGAAGGGACCGACATCCTCTTCTTCCGCGAATTGACCGGTGGTATTTACTTCGGTGAATCAGGCAGAATGGAACATCCTGACGGCGAAAAAGCCTTCAGCGTCATGACCTACACCACGAAAGAGATCGCCCGCATTGTGAGACTTGCTGCGGAAGCAGCGCGCAATCGACGAGGCAAGCTGACTTCCGTT
>JAGQQP010000049.1 GCA_020426085.1 Planctomycetaceae bacterium
GACATCGAACATGCGGTTCGACAACGCAAAGGCCCCGGCAATGCAAAAGGTGAGAATAATCGGCAACAGATAAGGACGGGGAAACCGTACCAGTTTTGCCAGAAAACCGACGGATGCAATCATCACCGCAAACATGACCAGGTTTGCCAGAAAATAGGTTCCCATGATGGTATGCACGAGTTCGGGATGTTCGCTGAATAATCGCGGCCCCGGTTGTAATCCATGCAGAACTAATGCACCGAGTAAAATGGCATCGATCACACTGCCGGGAATGCCCATCGCCACGAGTGGAATCAAAGCGCCTCCAACAGTCGCATTATTGGCTGCTTCTGAAGCAATAATTCCCTCCGCAGAACCGGAACCGAATTTCTGCGGAGTTTTGGAACTGTTTTTAGCGGCTGAATAAGCGGCGATCGAACCGATGTTGGCACCAATGCCGGGAAGTATGCCGATAAATGTGCCAATCAGAGAAGACCGCAACATATTCACCCATTGATTTTTCCAGTCTGCGAACGTCAGCCACAACCCCCTGCGTGTTACTGAGACACGCGGAACGTCTTGCTCAATATTCGCAATATCGCGCAGCACCTGATTAATCGCAAACAATCCAATCAATACGGGCAACAACTTGAAACCAGCATTGAGAGGAGTGAACCCGAAGGTGAGTCGCACTTCGCCTGTGGCTGCGGAAATTCCCGGCATGGCCGCCAAAATCCCCAATGTTCCCGAAAAGAGTGAGCGTGTCAGCGATGCGCCATCAATGGTCGCGATCAACACCAGGGCCATCAATACCAGCGAGAAATATTCGAAAGGCCCCAACCGTGTTGACCAGCGGGCAATCGGAGCAGACAAGGCAACTAAAAACAGACAGGAAATCAAACCACCCACCAGGGAAGCATAAATTCCCAGCCCCAGCGCACGACCGGGCTGCCCCTGTTGCGTCATGGGGTAACCGTCAAGCGTGGTCATAACGGAAGCGGGTGTGCCGGGCATTCGCAGGAGTGTGCCTGTAATCAGGCCACCGCTGATGGAACCTACATACATGCTCACTAACAATGTCATCGCCAGTTGAGGATCAAGTGTGAACGTCAACGGCAGTGTGAGTGCGATCAACATGGCACCGGTCAACCCGGGAATTGCCCCCACGAAGATACCCAGCGATGTTCCCACAATAATCAGCGTCAGGCTGAGAGGCGTAAATAATTGGACAACTGTAGTTTGAATCGCATCCATATTTTGTACTGGTGCAGATGACTGCCTGACCCCTTACGCAACGGAGACTCTTAGATTGTGAACATGCCTGATGTGATTTGAATTTTCTCATCATATCCAGAATATTCAGAGTGATAAAGCCTGGTACTTGAAATTCATTCGTCATAGTTCAGCTATGCCCCGCCCATTGGCATATACCAGTCACAAAACTAAACCCTTTGTTATATCAAAAGATGTTCTGATTCTCTGGTGAAATGGAAATCGAGTCCAAAAAACCTTCGTTTTCGCGGACAGATTGAAATTCACAAATCCTACATTTTAATCTATCCATAAAAATCCCGTGATTGCTGTATGTGAAATCAAAGTAACACTCAGCTGTCAGTGGACACGAAAACCGGATTACTCTTGAATATTGTTTCTTGCTCAGAGCGATTTCAGAATGAAACCGCCGTGGAATATTTTGAACTGCACTACCATCCATTCAAACCCATCCCGCCACGCATCACCTGGCACACTCAACTACTGACCGCGAGGAGTTCCTCACACAACCGGATCATTTACTCGTGATTCAACTTTCCTCTTCAGTGTTAGAGCAACTCAATCACCCGCGATTTCTGACCGGTGTTTCCCTGTCGGATCGCCTCTGACTTAAACATCCGATTCCACTTTACAATTGGGTAATGCACTTTTGAGCGCACTGATTCCGACTGAGGTGACTTGAGTCTGTCTAAGTCCTAACTGCTTCAGGTTCGACATTTGATAGAGATGAGCTATACCGGCATCTGTAATCGGATTAGCTTCGATGATCAGTTCACGAATCTGTGATAATTCAGCAATTTCGGCCAGAGAAGCATCTTGTAAACTGAGCGCGGCAAGATTCACGCGAATCAGATCGGGAAGTTGAGCTAACGCTCTGATTCCCGTTCCGACAATCAGATTCGCCGCTGAAATCTGGAGTCGTTTAAGTTTTGAACAGGACGTTAATTTTTGCCATATCGCATCAGTAAACTGATTTGAATGTAATGCCAGCTCCTGCAAAGTGGTAATTCCGGCAAGATGATTGAATACCGTATTCGTCAGCAAAAATGAATTTACATATACAGACTCCAAGGCCGGTAACTGCAACAAATTCATTAAGTCTTCATCCCTGGTTGGGCAATTATTGATTCCCACATTAATCAACCTGGGCATTTTTGAGATCGCGTTTAAAAATTCTTTCGCAGTAGTATCACCATAACTATCCCCAATCGAAATCTCCCGCAAAAGTGGCAGATCACCCAGCAGGGCAAAGTCAGCCTGCTTTGCAGAAGTTTTTACAAACGACAATCGTCCCAGAGACTTAATTTTCAGAAGGTTTCGGAATGCTGCTCCCGTCAGATCTTCTTTGGAGATCCCGCTGAGATAAGCCCAGTTTAAACCAATGCACGGTTCTGCAAGTCGAGCAAACTCTGCTAGAAGCTGATCGTTCAAATGTTCGACCTGGACATCGATCACAATAAATGGGCATTCAGGCAATTTGGGAGAATTGTTATCGTAGAAAAACCAGTTACCTTCACTATCGATTCCGCGGGACCACATCCCGTTTTGCTTAATCCATTCTGCCAATTGCCGGTTTGCAGCAGCACCATCATTATACAAAATTGTGAGTGCAATTTTTTGCTCCCAGTCAGGAAAGTGCCCTGTCTTTAGAGCTTCTCTCATTTGACCTGCATTCGTATCAGGAAAAATATCTTTCGCTAATATGACCTGACCAATTTCTGTAGCAGAAGCGTCGAGCCAGCCGGCTTTCAAACCTTCCACGATCAGATTCGACTGATCGATTTTCAAATCGAAGACATCTTTCAGAATTTTTGCCATTTCAAGTATTGTTATTGACTCTGATGCAACTGATGCCTGAGACATTACTGATTTCCTCAATTTATTGATTTAAATTATTTTGATACAGGCCACGCAGCAAGTAAGGCACGTACAACATCCCCGGTTGTCAGATTCTGATAAGCTGAATTCATTGCTAAAGCCGTGTTTAGCTTAGACCAGTTTCCATCTCTCATCGCGATTGCAAAGTCTTGTCGATTGATATTGGGAAACCGCCTTTTCATTTCGCTACCTACAAATGAGGCAGTTACACCATCCTGGTATAGCTGTCTGGCGACTTCCACCGGTGTAGGTTTGGTAAGCCTGACATTGACCCTCTGGCTCCACGGACTTTTCTTTTCATCTTTCACTGCCCGTACTCGGACTGCATAAGTACGATCCACAATCAATCCACTGGTATCAATAAATGCAACCATTTGAGAACTATCACGATTATTGCCAATGTCGATTGGAGCATCTGCTGTTGAAATGGAATTCCCCTCAAATGACAACTCAACTTCATAGGTGACTGCAAAGTGCAATTTATCCCAGTGCAGCTCGAAGCGATTTTTTATTAAATCGAAAGTCGCAGAAAGATTATCAGGAATATCTATCAACAACAGTTTTATTAAATCACTCCATTCTCCACTCTGGTTCTGTCCCTGAAATGCCTCAACTTGAACCCAATACGTTGTGCCTTTGGTTAGTTTAGAAGCATCAATCAGCAGTGAGTGTGATACCGGCTGGCCTTCCGCTGGATCAGGGGTCTCTTCCTCCTTCACCAGATTTTGATCTGAATCCAGAATTTGAACTTTATATCCCGTAGCATGTTTTACGGGGTTCCAGTTAACCGTGATTCCATCGTCTGCATAAATCGCTTCAACTCCCACAGGCTTTAACACCATATCTCTGGCAGGCCACGCGTGCAGAAGCGCAAGCACCAGTGCACCAGGAGTCAAGTCCCGATAGGCGGCTTTCAATGCGGTCGCAGCTTCAATTTTACTCCATCCGCCATCACGCATGGATATTCCGAAAATCTGAGGCTTCAATTGAGGAAAACGACCTGCCAGTTGACGGCCTGCGCTGTCCGGACTTGCCTTTTCAATTTTCAGTTCTCGCGCAAATTCTGTTGGTGTCAGGCTACGAAGCACGACTTCGGTACCACGACTCCAGGGACTCTGAAACTGGTCGTGAACTGCACGAACATAAACAAAATAAGTGCTGCCCAGTTTCAGTTTCGCTGCACTTACAGTTGCATTGACTTGAGTATCTTCAGTGCTCAGTTCGAATGGAACATCAACTTTGGGAACTGGAACTTTATTGATTCGTAACTGAATTTCGAATTCAACCGGGTAAGCAGGTTTCGTCCAGCTCAGTTTGATAGTCTGATGAAGAAAATCATACTCTGCACTTAATACTGCCGGGATAGCGAGTAAAAAGACCTCAGCCGATTCACTCCAGTTTCCGGCATTTTCAGATCCAATGAGTGCCTGAACCCGAACCGTGTAACTGACTCCTTTTTCAATGCTTGAATTATCTACAGAAAGAGTCGTTACAACAGGTTCATTCTCTGCTGGCACTGGAGTCACTTCTGTTTTAACGGCATTATTAGTTGAATCAAGTATCTCTAACTTATAGCCGGTGGCATTGGTGACATCATTCCAGGAAACGATAAACTGGTTTTCTTCAAAAGTCACAGTAGGTTTAACAGGAACATTCAGTACCTGTATTTCGCGTTTTTCACCCCAGGCACTGAAATTGAGATCGTCGATAAACGAGCGTACCCGAACGGCATAACTTTTTCCTTTTTCGAGGGTTGAGATATCAACAGTCAGCGTCAAAGGAACAGGTTGATCATCAGCGGGTACAGGAGTCTTATCACTCAACAGTGTCGTGAGTTTGTCATCCACGATTTCTAAACGGTAACCTGACGCTCCAGTCGTTGCCGACCATGAACTGACCAGTTGATCGTTTTCAATTTTGACAGATGAGAATTCCGGTGCTTGAAGCAAATAAATTTCCGTTGATTCGCTGGGAGGGCCGAATCTCTCCTCACCAAGCTGTGCCAGTACACGCACCGAGTACTGGATTCCTTTTTCCAAATCGGTCACATCAATTTTCAACGCAGCAGTTTCACTCTGACTCTCAGCAGCAAGCGTCTTAGTATTTGTCGTCACGACGTGACCAGTAGCATCGCATATTTCAACTTTATATCTGGTTACGCCTGAGATCACTTTCCACTCAACGCCAAGTTCATTGTCAGAATAATTAACTGCAGGTTTTAATATTGAATCAAGAACCAAGACATCCTGTGACTCACTCCAGGGAGTCGCTAAATTTTCTTCTGACAGGGCCTGAACATGAACTGCGTAATCTATTCCCCTGGCCAGGCTCGCAACATTGAGCACCAGGGAACATACCGGAGGCTGGTTATCTTCCGGAGTCGGAGTCTCGTGAGTGACAACAGATTTTTTGTCGTTATCAAGAACTTCTACCCGATATCGAATCGCGCCCATCGATTCTGACCAGGAAACGGAAATCTCGTTATTGGCGAACTCCACTGTTGAAATGACCGGTACATCCAGGACCAGCACATATTCTGAATTACTCCAGGAACTTAATTTATGAAGGCCTGAACTGGCGCGGACACGAACTTCATATCTTTTCCCCATAGGTACAGTGGACACATCGAGGGACATTGACGTTGCCACTGGTTTACTCTCAGCAGCCACTGGTGTGTCCTGAGTGGCAATTGAGTGCTTGCCGGAATCGAGGATCTCGACGGTATAACCCGTTGCGCCAGAAACTGCTGACCAATTCAGAGATATTTTCCTGTCTGTATAATGGCATCCAGAGATGACAGGCGCATCGAACACTAAAACATCATACTGACTGCTCCACTGACCTCCCTGGTCCGGTCCCGTTTTTGCTCTGACCTGAACGGAATAAATGGCCCCCTTCTCCAGTCCAGAAACATCGATTGTTAAAGAAGTTGCTGGTGGTTGATCTGCTGTTTGAGTACTTGTTTCCTGCGTCAGTACTGAAGCTTTGGTGGAATCGAACAACTGAAGTTCATATTCTCGGGCACCATCCACGCCAGACCAGGTTACGGTTAACTGATTCGCACTGTAACTGGCTGAAGAGATTTCTGGTATATCGACAACCAGTATGTCTTTTTTCTCACTCCACCGTGTGAGATCATCCTGATTTAACAGTGCTTTGACATGTACAGAGTAGGTTACTCCTTTGGGAAACGTCGACGCGTCGATCTCTAAAGTGGTTGCCGGCGATTGATGCTCCTGGGGTTCCGGAGTATTTTTATCAGCAACAGAATGATCATCCGGATTCAGAACTTCTACCTGATAGCCACTGGCTCCTGCTACTTCAGACCAGGTGAGAGTAATCTTCGAATCGGTATATTGAATCTCAGTGATTGAAATCTGGCCTAAGACCATGGTGGATTGTGAAACAGTATTCCAATCACTGGAAATTGCCTGATTGTTTTCTGCGGAAGACATCACCCGCACTTTATAATTGCCAGGCGGTACATCTGTTGCAGGAATGATTATTTTCTGCGGATCTGTACCACTTGTTGAAACCGGGCCTACTGCCTCTTCGCGGGCATTGACCAGTTGAGCACGATAGTTCCCTGCCCCGGAAACCGGACCGGACAGACTGACAGTTACCTTATCGGCTGCATAACTCAGACTGGCAACTTCAGGAGGCGACAGGCGTGTGATCCCCGTTGTTGAAGAATTCCAGCTGCTGGTAATCGTACTCGAATCTCCAATCGCCTGAACCTGTACTTTATAATTTCCCGGTGCCAGATCCGTTGCATTCAATGAGAATGATAATTGAGAAGGTTCTGAAACCGATAAAATTTCTCCTACAGATGTTTCAACCGTAATCAGCTGGGCACGATATCCTGTGGCTCCTGTGATCACCTGCTTGAGTGTGACATGGATTTTCGCATCCGCGTAAGAGAGACTTTCAACAACAGGAGATTCGAGGAATTGAATCGAATTGGAAGGATCGGAAAATGTGCCAGTGACATGCGAGACATCGCCCGCGGCACAGACCTTGACTGTATAGACGCCTGCTCCTGAGGGTTCCAGACTGCCAGAAGAGGTAACATGCTCCGACTTCAACAGTGTTCCGTCTTTCAACCACTCAATCTGATACCCCGAACCAGCTCCGCTTACTGCCTCCCAGGTGGCATGAATCTGCTCCCCGGTTACTGTTAATACGGGACGAGTAACCTGCCCCAGTTTGATCAGTGAAGCAGTGTCGCTGATACTCTCTCGATAACCACTTGCCGCTGCCCTCACTTGCGCATTGAGTGTACCAGCAGAATACGCAACGGGATCAAATGTCGTTGAGCGACGATTGTAAGACAGACGCTGAGAGTCATTACCCGCGCCACTTATGACGACGTTGAATCCCTGAACATGCGGAACATGGCTCCAGGAGACATGAACTAATTTCGATGTTACATCGTAAGAAAATTGAGTAATCGAAGGTTTGACCAACCCGGGAGTTGTATGAGAACCGCCGCCTGATCCGCCACCTGAACCGCCACCTGAACCGCCGCCTGATCCACCACCTGATCCACCACCTGATCCACCACCTGATCCACCACCCCCGAATAATCCTCCCAGAATCGCCCCTGCTGCAGCACCAGCTGCTGTGGCTGCCGCTGCAGCTGCGCCCGCCGCAGCTTCAGCGGCTCCCGCTCCCGCTGCGCCCGCTGCTGCTGCGGCCGCGGCTGCTTCGGCTGCGGCTGCCGCTGCCTCGGCTGCCTCGGCGGCTTCGGCTGCAGCTGCGGCGGCTTCTGCCGCTTCGGCTGCGGCTTCCGCAGCTTCAGCTGCCTCGGTAGCAGTTTCAGCGGCTTCGGCTGCGGCTTCCGCTTCGGCTTCTGCCGCTTCGGCTGCCTCTGTGGATTCTTCTGCCGTTCGTAATCCACGACATATTAGTTCTGTGCCTAAGGCTACTCCTGCCTGAATCCCTAAAACTTCAGCTGCAAATACGGCGAACTTGACTGGGTTATCAAACAGGCTTTTTGCCACCTCTGCTGAACTCTCACCCAGGAATACAATAATCCGCTCGGGAAGATCACGTAGTGTGAATTCTTCTGACAGCGATATCGGTGCCATGCGAAGCTCAGGCATTTCCACATAGAGAAATGGTTTTTCAGCAGTCGGGAGCGTCAGATTATAACGCCCTTTCAAGATGATCTTGATCTCGTTGGTATCATGATCCAGAGTCATCTCAGGCTTGATCGTAAATTTAGTATTGATCGTCTTTTTTAACAGTTCACTGGCAATCGCTGAACAGGCACTTCCTTTGATTTTCCTGAAAGTATTGAGCAGTTCTAACCATTTGATCGCTGCTGCGAGATTGAATGGCCAGCTGGTAATACGAAACCCATTGGATTTATTATAAGCAAAGCCAATTTTACTATCCGTAAATTCTTCAATCGTGCCCTGATACTTAAGTTCGCCACGAACTTCTGCTTCTGTTTGTCCATTATTTGTGAACTTGCCTATTTTGAGAGATCCGGTCCCAAAATCTTCATTCAAGAGCCGTAAACCAGCATCCAGCCCTAATGACTTCTCGTCCCGATGCAGCTTCAGGTGAAGTGAGGGGCTCCCTGAAAAATCGGAATCTGTAATTTCAGCAAATGTCCCGTTTGCTGGAATTTTGATTGAATCCAGCATTTTACCAGAGGCTTCAATGCCCTGATCACTGACGCTCATTTCAATCGATGACTGGTGACCTGCAATATCGATAGTGCTCTGCAGGTTGAAGTCTGCTTTTCGAGTAATCGTTTTGCCACTCGAAGCGGACGACAGATAAATCCCCTTCGGATCAGCGGATTTTTTGTAATAATAAACGCTCCCCGAAAGAAAACTGATCTCAAAATATTCAGCGGGCCAATCAATGCCTACGCAGGTGGCCAGGAAATTGATCATGCCGAGTGGATGCTCCCGGGAATCCAGCGAGACTTCGGCCAGAACAGGACTCGTGTTGATCAAATAAAGTCCAGCATCAAACTCTGTCGACTCATGAAACTTGACTTTTCCTCCCAGGTTTAACGTCTTGTTTTTACTGGTAAAGTCATAAGCAAAATTCAGAAAAAGACCTTCAATCTTAACTCCGGTCATCCCCAGGGGGGCAGAGATTTCGTAAGTGGAACTCTGGGTAATTGAAAAATCTGCTTTGGTTTCGTTGATGAGCAATTTACCATCGAATGAATATTTTTTTTCATCCGTGGTCCCTTCATCGAGAGCCAGGCTCATGTTTCCAGTCAGAGTGAACTTTTTCTCTTCTGCCTTCGTAAAATTGAATTCAATCCCTTTAAAATCCAGCAGACTCAGAACTCTGAAATCACCCAGGCTGGCATCGAACGAGGCAATTGTGGATGTGGTCTCTGAATCTGAAGTGTCCTGGTAGATATGCCCTGAGAGGATGAGATCATTTCTTGTTTCGGCATCGTCAAGCAAAGTTACCAGATTCGAAAACAGGCCGCTTTTCAGTTCTGATCCAAAGTCCAGACAGGCATAAAAGTTGACCCCCCGCTTGACTGTGACAGTCGTTGTGGACTCGCCTGAAGTTAGCATATCAGAAAATTGCGGAGTATCTGCAGTCAGTGTTTTGAGCGACTCCGCATCGAAAGAAGAGATCGCAAAACCAGCACTTCCATTTTTAAAACTCAAAATACCATCGATCACACTCAGCTCTGAGAGTAATGAACTGAACTCAAATCCGTCCGCCAGTTTTGCTGCAACAAAATATCCCCACTTTTTTTCTTCGGAACTGACCTCTGTCGTCATGAATGTCACGGCGCCGAATCTGGAAGAACTGCCGTGAATCAGAAAGCGTTTCCGGGACAGATTGATGACTCCGTTGACTGTCAGCTCTCCAAAGTCTGTAAATGCTGCAGGGACATTCGGGGTCACCGTATTCCAGGACTCAGCGCTTTGTTCTTCCCCTCCCAGAAATTTTCGAGCGACATTCGGCAAAGACGCGCTGGCACTGTTTGTCACGGTCAATGTGACAATGGTGTCAACCTCTTCCCGATTTGAAGTGGTAAACTCTCCCTTGCCAGACAGACCTGCAAATGTGAAATCACCTGTAGCTGAAAATGTGTAAGGGCGTTTGCCATCATCTGTCTTCTTGTCGATATTAAGCTTTACACCAAGCTGGTTGATGCTGAACGTGGCAGGCCCCAATACAATGGGCCAGTTGAACTGCGAAGTAAGTTCAAACTGAAAACTCTTCTCTACAGGAACGATTTCCACATCCGCTTTCTGAATGGTAATGGATCTTGGAAAACTGGAATCGTACGGCAGTGAGATATTCGAAAGTTTGACATCTGTAAACAGACTCTCAAAACTGATTTCAGCAGGTTTCTCCAAACTGCCCGTTAATTTCCATTCGGCTTCGGGTGTTTCTTTTTTCGCGGAAAGCTTGAAAACCAGACTGGCGAGAGTTACTTCTCCCTCGATCAGACAAGTCAATTTTGTTGTGTTCTCTCCGGACTTGTCAATTTTTGCAGCGACGAGTGCCTGATCAATCGAAAGAATTTCAGGCAGAACCTGCCAGGCTTCCGAGTTGATGATCTTGAACTGGATAAAATCGAGTTTTGTTGAACTGAGATCGAACTGGATATTAAGATCGACCAGTTCAAACCCCTTACTGAATGGCATTAACGTTTCAGGAATGTAGCTGACCACATCAGCAGGAGCCATCCAGCCTGCCAGATCAGCCAGACCGGGAAGATGAAGCGAATTGCTCAAGGCGAAGGTTAAAGACCATGGTTCTGAATCCAATTTCCGCGCTGCTGCAACCCAGATCGGCCTGTTGAAAATCACCAGAAAACCATTCAGGTAACCTGTTGTCGAATATTTGTCATCCGACCCGCGTTTCAGATCAAATTGTGTTTCGATTGCCCTGACTGCCAGTTGGCTGTCTTCCTGACTGTCCCCGATAATCACCCAGTCCTCTGTGCTTCGCATTCCAAAGGAGAACGAGTTGATTTTTTTCTGCTGTGGATCAAAGTTGATTTCAAGCTGAGTCACCTGTAATCCGCCAACGTCCGCAATCCCTTTGGGCAGACCGGCTGTAGAATCTTTTCCGCCGGCTAATGCCAGCAGACGATCCAGCCTGGGAACTTCGATAACGGTCCCTTCCGTTAAGCCGACTGTCCAGCCTTCTTCTGCGGGAGGAACGGGTAGCTTAACGGAGATATCCGCAATTGCCTTCTCGGCTGTCCCGATCTTGACTTTCCCCTGAATCAGACCGGTAATTTTGACAGCGGGTTGAACCGCAATGTTCATCGCTATGGCCCATTGATCCATGGACAAAATATCCGGAACGATTGACCATTCTTTCTGTTGTTTCAAATCAAATGAAACGAAGGAGAGCTGAGGCGTGAACGGATTGAAACCTGTTTTGATTTCCGATAACACAATCTGGGGGCCGCTGTCTACCAATCCCTGGGGAAGCGGATTGAGAATGTCAGACTCGCTACCACTTCCCTCTGACCAGATCAGCCTGGCGATGTCAGAGAGGGAAGGCAGCTGCTCATTTTCCGGAGTGATCGTGAGTACCCAGTCCCCCGCGAGTGGCATGGAAAGACTGATCAGCAGGTTGTGTGTGTCTCCGACGGTGAACTTTCCGGACAGATCACAGCGAAACACCATCTGTCGCTCGGTTTCGGCATAGCTGGCGAAACCAACCATAAGCCCCATGCGCGGATCTGCCACCGAAAGATGCGGCGTTGGCATGATTTCCCAGTGGGGTGGCTCCCCCTCCTTGTCTGGCTTGAATGCCAACTCGATCGAAACCGACTCCATCCGTCGACCGGTCAACTCAAATCCGATATTAAGGCGCGACAGTTCCAGTTTATCCATAGAGGATAAACTGGTCGGGAACGTGGAAGTCAACGAATTATCTGTGCCGAAGAACTCCAGCATTGAACTGAAAGCGGGAACATTCACAGGCTTCTGATCGGCAACACTCAAATTCCAGTTAAGTTGAGTCCCCACTCCAGGAATGAATAACTGGCCTGCGTAATCTTCGAAAGGAGCCGCTTTGACGATTCCCCCGATGAACGCCTTATCTGAAAGTTTCGAATCTTTTAATTCACTTTCCAGGTGCAGTTCAGCATTTTCAATTTTAACTTCGTTCAAACTCAGCATCGTGAATTTGATCTCGTTTGTCAGGGGAGTCGTTTTAAATTGAACGGCAGATGTTTGTGCATTCCCGGTAATGGTCCCCTGTAAAAAGAGCGTCTCAAAAGCATCCTTGATTTCCTTAAGTGGACGCAGCAGCCCGACAGGAGTCGAATTGGCCAGCAGATTCAGTCCCGGCTCCAGCATGGCCTCTGGATCTTTGATGGAATGTTTCCAGGAAGTCGCCAGAAACAAGACATGCGTTAGAACCAGCTGATCCAGGCTACTGCCCTGAAACTGAGAAAAACTCTTTGAGAGCTTCCAGGAATCGGGAGCTGAAGCGCTGAGTGAATAATCGAGACGGGGGGAATGATCAACCACTTCGATGGTGATCTCTGTCTTTGCATCCAGCTTCCACAGTGCAGCCTGCCCTTCGATTTTCAGGCAATCATCCACGCGTCTCAGTGTTGTCTGCTCGATGGTAATCTCATGCGTTTCCAGTGTGCCGAAGAATTCGGGGGCCACCAGTTCTCCGAGGTCTGTATCCTTGAAGGTAAGCTCCTTAGTATCCCCCATGCGATCGGACAGCTGTCGTTCCAGCAGATCCAGGGGACTCAGCAGAACAGGAACCGTGATCTCATAAGGAAACTTGAAATCCGTTTTCTCATAATCACCGCTGAGGACGACTTCATTTTTCTTCTCTTCTTCCGCTACACCTGAATCATGCGTCAAATTGAGTTTGGGTGCCGTGAGGTCTAATGACAGCTGCTGGAGATCGGCAACAAGATCCACGTTATAAAGATTCTGATCTCTGGTAATGATTCCCTGCAGGTCGATCTTTGTCTCTGCCGTATAGAGACTCTTCAGACCGAGCAGCGCATCATCAAGATCGGCTTTGCCCAGAAAATTCAGTCCCGGTTTCAGGATCGCCTGCGGAGTTTCGACCGTGGGATCAAAAGAGGTCAGAATCAGATAGACCTCTGACAGGGAAAGATTATCAAAAAACGTTCCTTTGAGATTCGCAAAACTTTTTGAAAACCGCCAGTCAGCTGGTAAAGGCGCTTGCGGTTTCACTATGAAATGCAATGAGCTGTCCTGGTCGACAATCAGAAAATCAATGTCGATTTCAATCGCAAACAGGGTTGCTCGGCCGGAAACGTGAAACCGGTCAACCGTGATCTCACCGACATTACCTTGAGTCATTGACAGAGGAGCGGTGCCCAGAAACTTCGAAAAAGTATCTGCGGCAATCCCGGCGAAATCACTCGCCAAGATCTGGGGCTGCTGACCTTGAAACCGCGCAGCCAGGGTTGTTCGCAAGTTGTTCAGAGTTGTCATGCTGCGCCTATTCTGGGGTCAAACTCACGTCAAAATCAACTGTCACATTACGAGTTTTGAAGAACCTGGTTATCTCGAGTTGGCAATATGGGATATTGGTATTTGAGTCATCGAACCGTGCAATTTTTACCTTTGGCGTTTTCCAGGTCGATTTCTTACCAACGGTCGAAAAAGTCCGTTTAATATTCCAATAGAATCCATCAAATAAGGTCAGATCTAGTTCATTTGGACTTT
>JAGQQP010000004.1 GCA_020426085.1 Planctomycetaceae bacterium
GGCGAAACACGGCAGTGATTCCCCGCGACTGGATACCGAAGTTCTGCTGGCTCACGCGCGGAACTGTGAGCGGATTCGTCTCTACACAAATTACGAAGATGTCGTCACGGAATCGGAACGCGCCCTGATGCGTCAATTGGTGCAGAGACGGGCCAATTCCGAACCGGTGGCCTACCTGGTGGGGAATCGCGAATTTTTCGGCCTCGATTTTTATGTCGATAAAAATGTGCTGGTGCCCCGACCGGATACGGAAACGCTGGTGATGGAACTGGTTGATGAGGCACAGAAACTCACGAATCCTTTCATTCTGGATTTGTGTACCGGGAGTGGCTGTATCGCCATTTCTGCTGCTGCGAATTGTCCCAATGCGAAATTTCTGGCAACCGATATCAGCAAACCGGCGCTGGCAATCGCTCAAAAAAATGCGGAATCCAACGACTTGTCGAATCAGGTTGAATTTCTGCTCAGTGACTGTTTCGAACAGATTCCGTCAGGAACCTCGTTCGATATCATAGTGAGCAACCCACCATACATTCCCGATGCGGAAATTGAGCAGCTGGAAAAAGATGTCAGGCAGCATGAACCCCGGCTGGCATTGTCAGGCGGCAAAGATGGTCTGGATTTTTATCGTAAGATCATTCAACAGGCGGGCGGTTATCTGAAAGACAACGGGTTGCTGATGCTGGAGTTCTCACCAGAACAGGAAACTGATTTGCTGTCTCTGTTTAAGGCGACTGGTGTCTACACGGATGTGAGTGTGAAAGCGGATCTGGCGGGGCGGGCCCGGGTGATAATCGGGCAAAAACTGCCTATCTTAAAATAAACGGATTTTCTATACTTCAGCAGCAAATCGACGTTTCATCTACATCAGGAGATCCAGGGATGGATATGTTTATCGTTCGCGGAGGCGAGCGGCTTTCAGGTAGCGTTTCTGTCAGTGGTGCGAAAAATTCCGCGTTACCACTGATGGCAGCAGCGATGGCCTGTGAAGGCGAGACGACTCTGTGCTCCATCCCCGATCTGGTCGACGTCAAAACTCAGTCGCAGGTGCTGGGTTCTCTCGGCATGGATGTGAACCGCGATTCTGACGGGGCATTGTGTCTCAAAACAGTCGATGAAACCTCCTGTATTGCCGATTACGATCTGGTGCGACGCATGCGGGCCAGTGTCTGCGTGCTGGGACCATTACTGGCCAAGCGACGTATGGCGTGTGTCTCGCTGCCGGGCGGCTGTAATATTGGTGACCGGCCGATCGATCTGCATCTGAAAGGGCTCTCTGCGCTGGGAGCGCAGATCCGTGTCGACCGTGGTTATGTCATCGCGCGAGCCGATCGGTTGCGCGGCGCGAATATCTTTCTGGGCGGAGCCTTCGGAAGTACGGTTACGGGGACCTGTAATGTGATGATCGCGGCTGCTCTGGCAAAAGGGACAACGACCATCGAATCAGCGGCCTGTGAACCTGAAGTTGTCGATGTCGGTAACTTCCTGAATGCAGCGGGGGCAAAAATTGAAGGGCTGGGGACGCCGTTCCTGACGATCGAAGGTGTTGAACAACTCAATGGCGTGAAACACGAAGTCATCCCGGATCGCATTGAAGCAGCGACTTTAATGATTGCCGCTGCAATTACAGGAGGCGATGTCTGTTTGAAACAGGTCAGACCCGATCACATTACGGCTGTGATTGAAAAGCTGAGAGAAATCGGTGTCACCGTAGAGCTGGAATACCCGGATCAGCCGTCAAAAAAACAGTCGGTCAATGTGCGGGTAACGCAGCCACTCCGGTCGGTCGACTGCATTGCGCTTCCGTATCCCGGTATTCCGACAGACGTGCAGGCGCAGCTGATGTCGTTGCTGACCAGCGTGCCCGGCATCAGTATCGTCACCGACAAGGTATTCCCGGATCGATTCATGCATGCTTCGGAACTGGCACGCATGGGGGCGAATATCCGTAGAGAGTCGGCTAGCGCCATTCTGAATGGTGTGTCCCGTTTGAGTGGTGCCTGTGTGATGGCCTCTGATCTACGTGCGAGTGCCGCCCTGGTTTTAGCCGGCCTGGCTGCTGAAGGGGAGACGGTCATTCGCCGAATTTATCATCTGGATCGCGGCTATGAACGTCTCGAGGAAAAGCTGATCTCACTTGGTGCGCATGTCGAGCGCGTCAGAGACGAACCGCAAAACATGCCCGACAGTCTGAAGCTGACCGACGGCGAAAGCCGTCCGAGTTATTCTGAACTGCTCGATGCATTGACCGGGCCGCATTGGAATCAGAGTGCCAGACAGCCCGATACCCAAAGTGTGCCGCTCCCATTCGATACGACTGACGAAGACTGAAATCGTTTCGTTCGAGAACTCAGTCTGAGCAACTACTTTTTCTTTTCTGCAAAGTCCAGGCAGATCAGATGTGATTCGCTTCTGAGATACAGCTTCTTATGTGCGAGCACTGGAGCGGCCCAGGCGGGGTAGTTGATCTGGGGAAACGATGTGCGGCAGACTTCGTGGAATTCCTTGGGGTCTACTTTGACAATCGCCAGAGTGCCTCTTTCTCCCAGGACGATGAATTTGTTGTCGGCCAGAATCGCGGAGCCGCGCCCGTAGAGAGGCCAGGGAGCTGTTTTCCCGGAATCGATCCACAGGAACTGACCGGTAAGAGTGTTGCGCTTGATTTTATCGATGACGGGGGCAGCACCATCGGTTTCCCACACGACTTTACCGTCTGAGAGACGGACACAGCGCATTGTCGCTTCACGTTCGTGGCGACCGCTGAATCCATACAGGTAACCATCGTGATGAATGGTCGTGGACCAGTGGGTCATCATGTTAGTTGGGTCACGCCAGAGTTCTTTATAGCTTTTGCCGTTCGGTTCTACCTGCAGCAAAGCTGACCCCACCTGATAAGCGGCGGAGAGGAAGATTTTATCATCGATGACCACCGGTCGGGCAGCATTGACCGAGTCGTTAATCATGGAACGGAACCAGTATTTGAAGTTCAGCGAACCATCTTCGGGATTGAGAGAGACCAGCCCCTGACGCATCAGGCAGAGCAGATGTCGTTTGCCATGAATGGTAACCGCGATGGGAGACGAGTAGCTGGAGAGTTTTTCATTTCCTCGCCATTTGTAAACCGGCATTCTTTCCCAGCCTGTCGATGTCCCATTCCAGACGTCCTCTCCGACATTGTGCCAGAGTGTTTTGCCTGTCCTGGCATCAAAGGCGACCATGCCGAAATCTGGTTTGCCGCCGACCATGACGATGAGTTTGTTCCCCTCCAGAATCGGAGTGGCGCCGATACCAAAGAATCCGGGTGGGACCTCAAATTCCTTGAGGCAGTCACGATGCCAGACCAGAGTGCCGTCTTTGATGTTGAGGCAATACAGTTTTCCCTGTGCGCCGAAGGTATAGCTGTACTGTTCGGTCAACAGAGGAGAGCAGCGGGGACCATTGTTATAGCCATAGGGATCGCGGAAATCGGATTCGTAGGTGTACTTCCAGAGTTCCTTGCCGGTATCTGCCGTCAGGCATTCGATGACTTCTTTATTCTCATCCTCACCCTTGTCAGGACGATGGTGAATGACGAGGCGGTTGCCCAGCACGGAGGGAGCGCTGTAGCCGGTACCGATTCGTTTTTCCCAGAGCAGGGGAGGTCCCGACTGGGGGAAACTGTCGATCAGACCGGTCTCTGCTGAAATACCTGTCTGCTGCGGACCGAGAAAGTAAGGCCAGTCTCCTGTTTTCACCGCAGGTGGTTGTGCCTGAAGAGATGCCGTCGGTTGACCTGTCTGAGGTGTGGGTAATGACAGGTTCAGCAGGAAAACGATTCCCAGGCAGACGCCGATGCAGTTTTTTCGATTGAGATGATTCATGTGTGAGTCAGTCGCTTTCATCAGTAAACCATTCAGAGGCAGGAGGTCAGGGGAGTTCGTAGACTTTATACGTACGATTCTGATAAATCGGGTCGATGGTTGTAAAGGGGCCCAGACGTTTTACCAGCAAATGCGTAATGCCGGTTTTCTGCTGCAAAGCCTGTAAGGCGTCATTGTCAAAGCCGTTATTATAATATTCCTGGCCCCATTTTCGAAGGTACTTGAGGCGTCGATTCCATTCTATGATCCCGCTGGCATCCTGTGGGCAGTCTTTGTAGGTCACATATTCGGGACGCTGGGCATACCATTTGAAGTCGGATTGATGCGCCGGCGTCAGGAAGAGCGTTTCTTCAGGAGTATGAGTTCGAATCCATTCACAGGCGTCGATCCAGTCCGCCCGTTGAGTGGGAGACATCTTGTGGATCGGCGGATGGTTCCAGGCGGAATACAGCGTGCCCGTGAAAATTCCCAGGAAGAGCAGGCCCAGAAGAAATTTGCGTGTTGCGGGAGACAACCTGGAGGGGCTGGTTTTCTGTTCTGCGTCGACAGTCAAATACTGCTGAAACAGATGGAATAAGGCGACGACAAATGCCAGCGGAAGCAGCGCATCGAACAGACGGAAGGGATAAAATTTGAGCAGCGACATGCGAAAGGCATAATAGGGCATTTCGCTGGCAGGTCGGGGTCCAGCTCCCAGTAAAATACCGATGCAGGCCAGTCCGACAGAACCGATGATAAAAAACTGAAAGAAACGGCTGATGAATGAGGCCGGTTCCCTGCGTGCCAGGAATAACCAGACGACCAGTAGAATCGCATACATGAGGTAGCTGAAAAGATCAAAATCCATGGGATCCAGGTGGTGCTTGAGTCGGTAAAAAACCTGGATATAATTTGCGGCGAAACTGTCCTTGGGATTTCCCTGTGTCAGTAAAGCCAGGGAGGGGATCAGTCCGGGCAGCGAGCAGAGAATGAGGCATCCAAAAGCTGGTATTGCGACTTTGAGAGAATGGAGCAGCGTGATGCGGTTCAGGTTCTTTCTGTTGAAAAACGTCAGGCAGGCCAGCGCAAACAGACCGCAGGCCAGCGCCCAGACTCCAACGACGGGATGCCAGGTGATGGTCAGCCCGGTATAAATGCCGGCCCGGTTCCAGTTTTGTTCACAGGCATTGGCGAGCGCCAGGAACAGAAAACCGTACGCGTAGACTTTGGATTCAATGCCGCCAATGATCCATTCGCCTGAGAAGTTCCCGATCGCTGCCAGCGCGAGATAGAGCCAGGCCGTGACTAAAGGTGCCCAGAACCCCGGACATAAAACGCTGATCAGACGATACCAGCCAATGGCCAGCAGCAGGAAACCTGCGAGTCGGCCCAGCACTGCTGTCAGTGGTAACGACAGCACCTGGGTGACAGCGCCGACTGTCTGGAAGAAAAAGAGGTGCGCGTTGGATGATTCGAGAAAGAAGTCACCGGCGCACCACTGTGGATTCCAGTAATGATGTGCCTTGGTGAGATAATGCGGTTCGTTTGTGCCGGGAACCGGAAAACGCATGAATGAGTCGGCGGCAAACGATCCGCCGATCAATAAAATCATGAGAATGGCTGGAGCCGGTATCTTCGTCGCTGTGGATTCAGGGGTCACTGAACTTGAGCACCTTGTTTGGCCATCAGACGTCAACCGGAATAGCGCCTGCCGGATCAGTATCTGGGAGTCTGTTCCGGAATCAGGTTATTTTTTCTTCGATTTCTTTTTCGCCGTTTTTTTCGCTGCGGTTTTATTGGCGGCTACTTTTTTAGCAGCGGGTGCTTTGTCTGCTGCTTTTTTCTTCGTACTTTTTTTGGCAGCCGCTTTCTTTTTCGTCCCTTTTTTGGCTGGATCGCCGAAGATTTTGTCGTAATTTTCCCAGAACTTGGGAGTCGTACCTGTTCGAACAATCGGGCCGCTCATAATCTTACATCTCCATTTCGAATCTGAATACGCCGACAGGCGATATCAAATACAATACATTTTCATCAAAAGTCAGTGGTCAAATTATAACAAGAAACGGTCGTCTTGTCTTTTCTGAGCGGTGATTCTTTCGATCTGAGTGTGAATTGTCAAGTCTGTTCACATTGATCGACGAGAGGCGGGGAATCAAATGTCTTTTGCAGTTCGCTGGCCCGGAGTCGAATTGTATTTAATAACTGCTGCAGATGCGTTTCTGTCGTCAGGGGATTCATGACGGTGATGCGAAACGCCGCCTGTTCATTAATGACGGAATGCACAATGTAAAATTCGCCGGATTCAATCAACTGACGTCGCAGTTTGAAATGAAACAGGTTCTGTTGTTCCATGGACAGGGAATTCAGCCAGTCGGTCTGGTAACGGAAGACAACGATGTTGCATTCCGGTTCGTGCAGCGGTTCGAAATCGGATGCCTGCAGGAGCATTTCATAAAAGGTCCGGGTCGTGGCAAACGTGATATCTACCAGGTCGGCGAACAGGCTTTTCCCAAACAGTGACCAGATTCCCCAGAGTGCGTAGCTGTTCGCCCGCTTGGTGCATTCGATGGTGCGCAGGCCGATGTCATATTCCGCAATTTCAGGGGCAGAGGGATCAAACAGATAAGCTGCCTGCTGCTGGAACGCAGAGAACTGATGCGCTTTGTTCTTGTAAAACAGAAATGCGCTGAGAGCGGGCATGAACATCATCTTGTGGGCATCAAAGACCACGCTGTCTGCCCGGTGCAGTCCGGCGGTTAAATGTTTGTGCTGTTCCGAAAAGCAGGTGGGTCCGCCGTGGGCGGCGTCGACATGCAGCCAGAGATCATGCTGTTCACACAGATCGGCGATTTCATTCAAAGGATCAAAGGCACCAATGGGCGTGGCGCAGGCACAGGCGACAATAGCAATGATGGTTTTTTTTTCCGCCTGGCAGGAGAGGATCAGTTCCCTGAGAGCGGCGGGTTTCATCTTCCGTCGTTCGTCGAGAGGAACCTTGATAATGTTTTCCGAACCGATGCCCAGAATTCCTGCCGACCGGGTGACGCTGTAGTGGGCATCGCTGGAGACCAGGATCACGGGAACAGAATTCCGTTTTGCCTGCGGTCCCTGTGTCCAGATTTCCGGACATTTCAGATTCCGGGCCGCCAGCAGTCCCGTCAGGTTGGCCAGTGATCCTCCGTGTGTGACCAGGCCGGCAAACGTACCCGGCTGGTAGCCGATTTCACGGCCCAGTGATTCAATCAGCGCTAACTCGACCGCGGTGGCCCAGGGACCCATTTCATAGACGGCCATCACCTGATTCGTCACCGAGACGATGGCGTCAAACAGACCAGCCAGAGGGAGCGAAGCAGGGACCTGATGTCCGATATAACGGGGGTTCTGCAGGTTGTGTCCCCTGTCCAGCATGGACTGGGCCAGCTGACGAAAGGCGTTGACTGTCTTGCTGAGATCGAATTCTTTCGCTTCATTCTCAGGTGCCTGGTTGAGTTGCTGCAGAGCGGCTTTGAAGTTATCGGCAGGGTGTGTCCAGTTGAGAACAGGCGTGCTTTCGAGCGGCAGCGAACGCGCGTGATTTGTGAGTAATTCACTTAACGTCCGGCTGGCTGACTCCAGCAATTCGGGGGAGTAAATCGCCTGGATGCGGGACTGCGCTGCTGATAAATCGGGGGCTGTGGTGGTCATGAGCGTTTCTTACTGAGAGTGAGTACAAGCAGTACTTTGAAATTCAGTCAACAACCTGTCCGAATATTGTAGCTGTTTTCCTGCCTGCGTGAATGTGTACAAAACGAAAACAAACAACCGGAACTCTGTTTTATGAGAGTTTTAAAAGCGAAATGGTTCGGCGTTCATTTCGTAACCGGGGTGCATGCAGATATTAATCAGCAGTCCCAGCGCCAGACAGGTACTGAGCATACTGGTACCCCCGTAACTCATCAGGGGGAGCGTCATCCCGGTGATCGGCATCAGTCCGACTGTCATGCCGGTGTTGATGATGGTCTGGGAAGCCAGCAGCGTCACGATTCCGACGGCGACGAGACGTCCGAATGGTTCGCGGGTCGCCGTCGCAATTTGCAGGCCGCGAATATAGAGAGCAGCGAATACCAGTACGGTAAACAGACAACCCATCATGCCGAAGCGTTCGCCGACCAGGCAGAAGATGAAGTCGGTCCGTCCCGCGGGAAGATGGTAGGCAGCAGGATCGTCGACAGGCATGCCGGCAATTTCACTCCCCCAGACTCCCCCCAGCGCGAGCATCTGCTTGGACTGGTAGAGGTGGTAGCCGTCCCCTTTGGGCATTTCTCCCCCATCCTGTTGGGTAAATAAGGCGACGATACGCGATTTCTGCTCCGGGTTCATCTGCAGCCAGAGCAGAGGGAGCGTGCAGATTCCAAGAATGACGATAGTGACCAGATGTCGGGGGCGGGCTCCTGCGGAAAAGAGCATGGCAAACAGAATGGGAAAGAAGAGCAGGGATGTGCCCAGGTCCGGTTCGCGCAGAATCAGAACGACGGGAACGCAGGTCAGAATGAAAGGGACAATCAGTCCCGGAATCCGCCGGTAGTTCTTGCGATACATCAGGTAGTGCGCCAGAGCAAGGATGTAGGTGATCTTGGCGAGTTCGGAGGGCTGAAATTTAAAGAATCCCAATGGAATCCAGCGACGGGAACCATTCACCGCGGGAATAAAAAAAACGGCGATCAGGAACAGCAGCGTGCCCAGAAAGAGGGGATAGCTGATGCCGCGCAGATTGCGGTAGGGGAACAGCATGGTACCTGCCAGGGCGGACAGAGAAATCAGGATCCAGATGCACTGTTTCTGAAAATAGTGTCCCTGTCCGACCAGTTCGTCTCCGCGCGCAATGCCCGCCAGACCGCATCCCATCAAAATGAAGATACAGCAGAGGATCGACCATGGAATTCGACGAATACCAGCATGGATCATTGCGGAGTTTGCCTTAAAGAATGGAAACGAACAGGCGTTTTTTAGCGAAAATCGGCAGATCAGGAAAGAGGGATCTTTTTTTGATGAAGTTCGCTGGAGTGGAATTGAATTACGGGTGTCAAAGCCTGCGAAATCAGCTATTCTTTGAATATCAGTTACTCATATCCCGGTTATTATCAATCGTCTTACATGTTTCATTCACTGCGAAGAGCCTGTTCAAAATATCCTGTGACTGCGGCTTACATTGCCTTTGCGGTCGGGTTATTTCTGGCGGTACAGATTTACAGAATCGATCATGGGATCTCCCATGACGGGAGTTTCGACGATGCGCTTTGGAAACTGGGGGCTGTGCAGCCTCTGGTTTTTGTGCACGATCATCCCCTGGTCGAAGAGAAAGAATATCCGACCGGAGGGCCCTTTGATCTATGGTCGGGAGAGTGGTGGCGGATTCTGATCAGCGGTTTTCATCATGGCGATGCGTTGCATCTGCTGCTGAACTGCGTGGCGATCGGATTTTTAGGCCGGCTGATTGAGCCTGTCATGAAGCCGTGGTTGTATGCCGCGTTCCTGATCCTGGCGACTTATGTATCCCTGCTGCCTGAATATTTTCTGGAACACTATCCCGTTGGATTATCGGGGGGCGCGTATGCGATGTTCGGGTTGTTGATGATGCTCCGCCGCATCCACCCTGAAATCGCAGAAGTATTTACTGAGCGTGAAATCAACTGGGGGCTGGGCTGGCTGATTCTGTGTTTTGTATTAACACATTTCAACATTATGAATATTGCAAATGCCGCACACGTTTCCGGTTTTGTCTACGGAATCCTGGCGGGGGTCGTCATGATCAATCAGTCTCGTTTCGCGGGGACGCTCTGGTTTCTGTTTGTGTTGTCTCAGGTTCTGGTGATTCCTGCGACCTGTCTGGTCTGTAATCCGGTCTGGAATGGTAAGTATTACTGGTACCTGGCGCGGCATGAAAATAATCTCGAACAGAAAATTGCCTATCTGCAGAAAGGAATGGAACTGTCGCCTGGTGAACCGAAGATCGGGGCAGAACTGGCACTGAACCTGTTTCGGACGGGAGAAGTTCCCTTGCGATCCTGGGAGATTATGCTGCGTTCGCTGGAACGCAATCGTTCCTATGATAAAGGGGTCGAGATTACGCGACTGATCTGGAAACAGTTTCATTCTGATCAGGAAAAGCTGCAGGCATTAGAAATTGTCTCAGATGTGTTCGGCGAGGAATCCGATGCCTGGCTGGAGCGATTCCAACTGGATCAATCTGCCGTGGCTTCAGCAGATGTGCCTTTACCCAAGTCAGATCGATCCGGAAACGAGTTCCTGTTTCTGAGAGAAACGGATCGCCAGGTGGCTCCCCAGCCGCGCGATCTGTCTGCCCCTCCCGTGGATCCTCGCTCTCCACAAAGTGCAATGGAGGGAGTGACGCTTTAACGGATCTGGTTCACTGATCCGGGCGACTCCTGAAACTGGCAAAACCCGTACAATCGTTATGAAGGTCAATGATGAATGTCGTTTTTTGGCGACATTCCTGATTCGTAAAAGACAGTTTTTCACCTCTGGTTTACCTGACCTATTCTTTACGTAAACAAATCTGTTGTGATGCTGCGCTACAGGTATTTTTACAGAGAGAAACGCCGAATCGTCTGATCTCTCTCGTTTGGACTCACGTGGCAGCATATGATGTAACTAACTCACCTTTCATATCGATCTGTTTATTATGGCTACAGCTTTGGAAAACCAAAACGACTCCACAAATCAGAATGCTGACGAAGAACAGACGGAAGATGCGATCCTGGTTGATCGCTTTCCTGAAGCACTGCGTGTTTCGCGATTCACGTTCTTCACGGTCTGTGTGCTCTCTCTGTCATTTGTGATGTTCTGTTCGATGCCGCTCTGGCATACTGATATCTGGGGCCATCTGGCTTATGGGCAGTTGATCAGTGAGACCGGCAGTATTCCGGCGCTGGAGCCACTGGTTCCGCTTTCATCTGGGATTCCGTTCATTGATACCGCCTGGCTTTCGCAGATCTTTGCCTTTCAGACATTTGAAATCTTCGGTGTCGCAGGAATTAAACTGCTGTATGCTGCTGCGATTACTGCCTGCCTGGGTTTGTTGCTGTTTCGCATACAAAAGCGGACTACCAGTTTCTGGTGGGCGCTGGCTGGTGCTTCTGCCTTTCTGATCTGCGACTGGAAACAGTTGGGGATCGTAAGACCTCAACTCGCAGGTCTGCTCTGCTTTGTACTATTGTTTTCATTATTAAACGCCCGCCGGTGGCGCAAATTTTACTGGTTTCTGATTCCAGCGGTATTTGCGTTGTGGGCGAATCTGCATGGATCATTCCCGGTGGGACTGGGATTGATTGGCTGTCTACTGGTAGGGCGTGCCGTCGATGTGGGCCGGAAGGCCGGTTCATGGAAAGCGATGTTTGGTGACAGTGTCACGCGTCGTTATTTTCTGCTGCTGGAGCTCTCAGCCGTTGCCGTTCTATTTAATCCCTACGGAATTCAGTTGTATTCAGAAGTCTTCAGCTTTTCATCCAATCCCAATCTGGAAGCCCTCATCGAGTGGAATCCGCTGACGCTGCGGATGTTCCAGGGGAAAACAGCTGCGGTATTGGCACTGCTGCTGGTGATTGCCAGTCGATTTACCCCGCGTCGCATCGGTACTGCAGAAGTTCTGCTGCTGGTGGGGCTGGGAGCTGCTGCCATGTGGAGTTCGCGGATGGTACTCTGGTGGGCTCCTGTCGCCGCCTATTACCTGGCACTGCATGGCGCCGCAATCCGGGGACAGAAATTGAATCACCTGGCTGATCCTGAAGCAGAAGAAGTTTTCTGTGCCGGGAAATGGACCGTTGTTTCTGTGGGAATGGTCTGGATCTGTTTTGCGATTACTCCGATCGGCTCACAGATTATGCACGGTAAAGAGGTTGACTTTGAAAAGGGTGTTTCCTCTTCAACACCGATTGGTGCAACGGATTACCTGAAAGAAAAGAAAATTGAAGGTCAGTTGTTCAATTCCATGGAACTGGGAGACTACCTGCTCTGGGACGGCCCGAAGAACGCCTACGTTTTTGCTGACTCGCATGTACATCTACTGCCACGTGAAGTCTGGGATCATTACCTGCGAATTGTGAATTCCGCCGGCGATGCAGAGGAACTGCTGGAGCGGTACGGTGTGAACACGGTGGTACTGGATTTACCCAGACGGAATACGCTGATGCGTCGTCTGGAGCGAGACGGTGTGTGGCGTGTGGGTTACAAAGATGATCGTAGTGTCGTGCTGTTGCGAAACAAACCGATTCAATAAACGGCGTCTCAGACTTATACACAAATCAAATTGTTATTCAATTCAATCTTTATAGAGATCTGTCATGAAATCACGTAAGTTGTCATCGAAGACCATGATTGCGGTTCAGGTTCTGGTGGTTATTGCTTTTTGCGGCGCATATACGCTGGGCTCGCGCGATACCCGCCAGACGTTCAACAGTACGTTTCTGGATCAGACTTACTATCCGGAAGTGAAAATCGAACGAGAAGTGCCACTACGGATTTCTGCGTTTTATGACGATCCCTCTGTAGTTACTGATGAGGAACTGGCGGCGGTGTTGAAACAGGTACGCCCCAAGTTTCCGCGTAAGCATCTGAAACCAAACCATGTCGAACATGCTTTGCGTACGTGGAGCATTCATTCCGTGTTTCAGGACCCGAGTGTTGTCTCAGGGGCTGAAATGTGTGATTTTCTCACGGACCACGGTCGCTACCTGGCATCGTGGGGTGATGAAGCTTCTCCGCTGCTGATTGACGAGCCCAAAGGAATTTCGATTCGCTGGGGAAGTCAGGTGGGAGGTTCGGTCCACCACGATCACTGGCTGGCTTCGTTGACGGAAGCAGGCATCCATCGGGATGCGCCCGTGTTTGCGCCAGCGAGACGAAATATGGATATCAATGATGTGATTCAACAGTCATTGCGGGATTTTCGTCTGGATGAACGGGAAATCGAATGGTCGGCGATGGCGTTTGGCTTGTGGATTCCTCCCGTCAAAGAGTGGAAGACCACCGATGGGCGAACTGTTTCGTTCGATCAGTTAACGCGGAGACTGATTCGTGGAGATAAAAAGTTCGGCGTCTGTGTGGGAACCCACCGGGTTTATTCGCTGATGCTGCTGATTCGTCTGGATGACGAGTTCGATATTCTGTCAGATGCAGCGCGATCCGAAGCATACGCCTATCTGGAGCGGGTGCGGGACCTGATCAGTGAGTGTCAGTTTGAAGATGGACACTGGCCTGCCAACTGGATGGAAGGCAAGGCGGCGCTGACCAGTACCGAAGAGATTCCCGAATACAAAAATGTAATTGCGACGGGACATCATCTGGAATGGCTGGCGATTGCCCCTAAGGAACTGCATCCTCCACACGAGCAGATTGTGAAAGCCGCCAAGTGGGTGATTAACAATACGACTTCGCATACCGAGGAAGAAATTCTGCAGAAATACACTTTCTACAGCCATGTCGGAAACGCGCTGGCACTCTGGCGGAATACGCACGCCGCCACATTCTGGAAAGAATGGCAGAAAACGCATCCGTACGTTCCTGAGGCAACTGCCGAACAGGATGAAGCAGTCGAAGCCCCTAAGCCGACGCTGTAGGGGCAGTTCGAACCGCGATTACTTTCCGCCTACCACGGTGAAAGATGCTTTGGAGCCGGCTGGTTTGAAGAATTCTGCCTGCACACCTGCGTCGTTTCGTTTTGACAGATCGATCAGCAGTGTCAGCTTATGAATGCCTTTCGACAGTTCCACTTCATTTTCCGGTTGTGATTTCAGGCGCTGTGAATCGATCCAGATGCGGGTGTCCTGAGCGGAATTAATGCGAAAGCCAACAGTTCCTGCTTCGGTGACATCCAGTTCCGCCTGCAGCAGGATTTTAGAATCGCTGCTCAGACTTTTAAGCTCTTCAAAAGGGAGCAGTCCGGCGACCATCGCGTACTGGGGCACGAATGCCGTTGCCGGTGCCCGCAAAATCTGTTCTTCGAACAGTTCTTCATCCGGATTTTCATTTGTGAGCAGCAGATTGGGGATTTCCCGCATGGCCAGCCAGCGTTGAATGGTTGGCCTGGACCGGATGGCATAAGGACCCGGTTTCCCCAGTACGGACAGATATTTGACCAGGTCGAGCAGTTCGTCGCGTGTCAGGAATTTCGTGAGTCCCTGAGGCATCAGAGATCCCCCTTCCGCTTCATCATCGATATCATCGACGGGAATCACGATTTCTTTGCCGTTGGCATCTTTGAGGATAACTCGCTCTTCGTTCCGATCAACGATGATACCACGCATGATTTTGCCTTCGATGGTGATGATCACGTAAGTCTGGTAGGCCTCTTTGACTGCCTGGTTGGGATAGAGGATGGAGCGGACCAGATAATCGACGGGTGAACTGGCGCCGATCGGGCTGAGGTCAGGACCGACTTCGCCTCCTGCTTTACTGACGGAATGGCATTTCATGCAGCTTAGATCTGCGCGGCGGAAGATCTGCTCTCCCCGTTCCGCATTTCCTTTGGCGATGACATCGGCGAGGAGCTGTTTGAATTCCTCTTCGGTCAGTTCTTTGTCTTCACCAGACATGCCGGCTGCTTTACTGAGGGCGTCGCTTAATGCTTTATCGCTGCGGCCCACCGAGTACATGTACCGCAGCTGTTTTTTTGCGACATCTTCGGGGATCTGCTGAGTCGAAAGTGCGGCTGCCAGTTGATCTGCTGCGCCTTGAGTATCGAGAACCGCTTCGATGAACGGGGTGGGATCGCCGGCTTTTGCAGTCGACATGATATTAATGCCGGCTGTGATAGCCTGCTTCAGATCTAATGTGACGAGAGCCGCTGCACCCAGATAGCGGATATCAGCGGGAGAGTTCTCTTTCGTCAGTTTCTGCATCGCTTTGATGCTCTCGGGACCGCCGATAGAAACCAGGGCGTTGATGGCAGCGGTTCGGAGTTTCTCATTGGTTTTGGCAGAGAGTGCGAGTTCCTGTAATTTGTCTGCTGCCCCTGAGACTTTCCACAGGCCTGCCAGTTCGATGGCAATCTGATTGACGGGCGGTTTGGCATCAATCAGTTTGCTGATGTCAGCCAGAGAACCGGCGGGTTTGATTTTTCGATTCTGAAACGCCTCTTTCAAAGCGATCAGCGATTTTTCTTTGACATCTCCCTGGATTTTATCGTTGACGATCTGTTCCCAGATAAAGCCGAGCTCTTCCGGATTTCCTTTGCGGCAGATCAGTTCAATAATCGTCCCCTGACGGGAAGCCGGGACGCGGCCGCTTTTGAGCAGTCGCATCATTGGAGCAACACTGCTTTGGGACTGGGCGAGAACCTGTTCGTGGCAGGATGAACTCAGCAGTATTGCAATGACTGAAAGGCTCACTGCGGAAAAAATACGGGATCGAATTCTCATTGTGTCTCTAACTCTGCATAAGGTGTGAAAAATGTCAGGCTGTCAGATGGCCTGGCATCAAAGGAATTCAGGGCGAGGGAAATCCTCCCGGAGAACGAACTGCCTCCGGGATGATCTTGATTCCTTCAGGTGTGAGTCGAAAAACTAATTGGCTTCCATGCGTTTTTCGAGGGTATCCATCGTTTCTTTGAGTGCGTACTCCAGATAGTAATCCTGCGGGTGAATCAGTGATTCCACAGCGATCTCCAGTGCACGCGGATCATGGTAAAAGCTGAGTGCGCGAATGGCTTCCAACCGAACCCGTGGGTTTTCGTCATTGATCTGAACCTGGAGCAGGTCCAGTGAATTGTTAACGCGATCACGCCAGTAGCAGAGGACACGCGTGGCGGCGGCTCGTGCTTTGGGTTCGGGAGATTGCAGCATCTTTTTCAGGAAGTCGACATCGACAACATCCAGATTCTGGCAGACCCAGAGCGCTTCCAACAGATTGTGCTGATAGTTTTCATCTTTGGGATCCAGGCCGGCAACCCATTTGTTGAGAGCGGCAATGACTTCATTGGTATCACGTACACGCAGTTCGCGACGCACACGGTAACGCACCTGATCTTCGTAGGTTTTTAACAGATCGAGCAGTTCGGGAATGGAAGCGTCTGCGATATTCGGATCTTTGAGGAGCGGTTTTTTCGAATAGGTAACACGCCAGATACGACCGTGCTGTGCATCGCGGTTGGGATCGCGAATGGAGTGCTGCATGTGTCCTACGAGCGGGTTGAACCAGTCAATCAGGTACAGGGCACCATCGGGACCGAACTGCAGATCGACCGGGCGGAAGTTGGTATCGGTCGATTTGACCAGTGGTTCGACCGGATCGGCAGCAAAGCCCGAACCATCTTCCTTCATTTTGTACTGCAGTACGCCATGAAAGCCGATGCAGTTATTCAACAGGTAATTGCCCTGAAGTTCTTCGGGGAACTGGCGGCTGGAAACGAATTCACAACCGGCGGTCGGTCGCCATTGTTTTTTCAGGAAGTGTTTCATACCGGCGTGCTTGCGTGGGTAGTCGACATCACCGGAATAAGCGGTGCCGAAGTAGTTGGCTCCGCCGGAAGCGTCGGCGACAAAGTTCTGTCCCCAGCGATCGAAGACGTGACCCCAGGGGTTGGCATAGCTGTATGAGACAAAGATGCTCGTTTTTTCGGTACGAGGTTCATAGCGGAAGATACCGGCGTTCATAACGCGTTGCGGGCCATAGGGGGTTTCGACCTGGCTGTGGTGGAACGTCCCTTCCTGGAAGTAGAGTCCGCCACCGGGGCCCCAGGTAAAGGCGCTGATGGAGTGATGCGAGTCTGCAGAATCGAATCCGTGCAGGACGATTTCTTTGTAATCTGCGTGGTCGTCTCCATCGGTATCTTTCAGGAAGACCAGGTTCGGCTGTTGCGCGACATAGGCACCGCCGTCTCCGAGTTCAATTCCGGTCGGCAGATGCAGGCCGTCAGCGAAAACCGTCTGTTTGTCGGCACGTCCGTCACCGTTGGTGTCTTCCAGAATCAGGATTTTGTCATCGACTTCTTTGCCTGGCAGGTACATCGGGTAGGAGGCCATCGTGCAGACCCAGAGGCGACCTTTACTGTCGAAAGCGAACTGCACGGGGTTCTTGAGTTCAGGGAATTCGACTTCGGAAGCGAACAGATTGATTTCGAAACCTTCAGGCAATTCGAAGTGTTTCAGTGATTCTTCAGGAGACGTGATCTTAATGGAATCGGGGTCTTTCACGTTGGTTTTGATATCAGCGAACTCACCTGTGTTGCTGTCATCAATTTTCACCGGGACGGTTTTGCCTTGCGCCACGGCCCAGATACGTTTGTCGCGATTGGCGATCATTTTACGGAGCTTGGCAAACTCTGCGGGAAAGTTAACCACGCCGAACGGTTCCTTGCGGCCTCCGTAAATGTAGTAGCCGTTAACGGCGCGATAGTCGTACCAGAACTGTTTGTTCTTTTCCAAGACTTCCGCGCGGAGCTTTTTCATGTCAACGGTGGAGCCAGAAGAATCACGTGGTCCGAACAACGCTTCATCGATAATGGGAGCGAGTTGCTGGTAGCCGTAATCAGTCAGATGGATACCGTTGAAGGTTAATGGCTGGTCGTCGGATTCCATCAGTTTTTTACTGGGAGTGAAGAGGTCGACGAAGATGACGTTTTTCTCTTTAGCGATTTTCTGCATTGCATCGGTGTAGAGTTTGATGCGTTCGTTGTTTTCTTTTCCATCCGTCAAGCCGGGGCGGTTCAGGTTTTCATTCGCGATAGGCGAAAACAGCACCAGCTGCGGGGGAGATTTACCGTTGTATTTTGCGGCCAGAGTGGTGTCGATAAAATTTTTCAGATCTGCTTCAAATTTGGAGAGGCCTGCTTTTCCGGCAAAGGACTCATTAAATCCGAAGCAGGCGATGATGACATCGGCCTTGTGATCTTCAAGATTGTGACCGTGATCCTGGAAATCTTTGGAGCGGGGACGCAGTGTGAGTTCGTCAGCCGACCAGCCCAGGTTTCGTACGACCAGTTCTTTTTCGGGGAAGCGACTGTGGAGCAGTGTTTCAAAATAGCCTGCGTCCTGCATGCGTTCCGGGAATGTATTACCGATGAAAACGATATGATCGTGTGGTTTCAGTTCGAGTTTCTGTTTATCTGCAGCATGAGTGGTTGAGACAGTCAGTAGAATGACTGTAAGGAGACTCAGTGCTGTATTGAGAGATTTCTTCACTACAGTGGGCTTTCTTCTAGGACTGAAAAGGCAGGAGGCCGTGAGGGTAATTTTGTGCGGTAAATCGTCGGGATTGCGTTTATTGGGATATCGATCCAATCTTTAATTTTGTAGCATAAGACTACCTATGTCAAATCAAAGTCAGAGGTTGTAAGGAATGACCTTGCACTTTGAACATCAGTAGCATACGGGGAGTTTCGGTGTATGAAGTACCACTTCGCTTCCACCAGAGGGAACATTAAACAGTTCCGCATAGATACTACGCAAAAAACGCAGAATTCAATAAATGAATCCTATCCGCATGTTTCTGACATTGCATCTATTAAATTAATAATCGAAAGTATTCCCGCGGGAGTGGTCTATCGATCGGGTGAAACGCTCTTTATCAATCAGCGTTCCGAAGAATTATTAGGAAACTCGAACGAAAATCCCGAGCTGTTCGAACAGAATCTGGAGCAGTTATTTGCATTAAAGGCGACAATACAGGAAACAGAATCTGACTTCAACGAACCGGATCATGCAGAACTGTGGGTCCAGCTCAACAGTGGAATTCAAAAATTATGTGAAGTCACGCTTCCCAACAATGATGAACAGCAACTCTGGTTGTTAAACGAAATCACAACGCAACGTCAGAATGAACGATTGATGCATCTCCTGACGAATGCGACCAGCGATGTGACCGGGGAAGCATTTTTTAAACGCCTGGTTCAGCAGCTTTCGATCGCATTAAAAATTAAATGTGTCTGCCTGGTACAGCATAAAAAAGAAGATCAGAAAATTAATCGCTGTCAGACCATCGGTGTCAGTTTTGATGGTGAGGTGGCCTCCGATTTCGAATATCAGGTTGAAGGTTCCCCCTGTGAGCATGCGATTGGTCCTGAACCTTATATGATTCCTGCCGGAGTTGCCGAGCAATATCCGCAGGATACCTTTCTTTCCGAACATGGGATCGAATCCTATTTCAGTCTGCCTATGGTCGATAAAAATAACGAGGTGCAGGGGCATCTGGTACTTCTGGGCAACAGACCGATTTATGAAGACCTGTGCGAACTGCCCGTAATTCAAAACTTCACTTATCGCGCTGCAGCAGAATTAAACCGCAGGCAGGCAGAAAAAAAACTAGAGGAAAGTGAACTGCGTATTACGATGGCGGCGCGTGGTTCTGAAATTGGTCTCTGGGATTTTAATATCATCACGGGGCAGACGAAATACGATGATAAATGGTTTACGATGCTCGGGTACGAACCGGGAGAGTTACCTAATGCATTTGAAACGTGGAAAAGTCTGGTTCATCCGGAAGATTTGTCCCCGACACTGAAATCTCTGGAAGACTATATCGCAGGCCGTTCCAGTTCTTATGAAGCTGAGATTCGAATGAAGACCAGCAAGGGGAACTGGAAATGGATTCTGACCAGAGGAAAAATATCTGCATACAGCCCGCAGAAAACGCCACTTCAACTGATTGGAACCCATATCGATATTGATGATCTGAAACGATCACAACAGATTCGACTTCAAAATGAAGCGCGGCTGCGGATTATTATGGATCAGATCCCCGCCATTCTCTGGACTACTGACTGTGAAAATCAATATACATCCATTGTCGGTGCCGGATTAAACCAGTTGGGAATTCAGCCGGATGAGACAGTTGGTAAAGCGATTTATGATTTTTACAAGTCGCAGGAAGTCTCCGTGAATATGACGGCTATGCATAACCGGACGTTAAAAGGGGAGTCTGTCCGGTTTGAGCAACAGTTGCAGAATACGATTCTTGATATTCATATTGAACCCCTGCGAAATTCTGAAGATCAAATTATTGGATGTATCGGGCTGGCTATTGATGTGACGGTTCGCAAGAAAACGATCGAGCAGTTAAACCGGCAGCGGATTTTACTGCAGACGATTTTCCACTCCGTGACAGATGCCATGATTGTGACGGATCGCAGCCATAATATTGTCATGTGTAACGAGTCGATTCAGATTCATTTCCGTTGTAAAGAAGCAGATCTGCTGGGCAGGCCGGTTCGCGAGCTCATTGTCTCTCCCAGCCAGTATGAGGAACAGTTCAACCGGGTTTCATTCCCCAATACCCGGGTTTTAAAACCGTTTATCGTTGAGTATCTGCGTACCGATGGCTCCCGTTTTCAGGGGGAAACGATTGTCACACCGCTCAGGCGATCCGACAACCAGATTACCGGCTACATCAAAGTGATCCGGGATATCACCGACCGCATTCAGATGGAGGAAGAAAAAGATCATCTGCATGCCCAGATGCTGCATGCCCAGAAACTGGAAAGTCTGGGGGTCCTCGCTGGTGGAGTGGCGCATGACTTTAATAATTTACTCCTGGCAATTCTCGGGAATACGAACCTCGTATTAATGGAACTGGATGAGGATTCTACGGTCAACCCATATGTCAAAAGCATTGAAATGGCAGCTCGTCATGCTGCGAAAATTTGCGAGCGGCTCCTGGCGTATTCCGGGCGTCGAACCTTTGCCTCGCAGACATTTAATTTAAATCGGGTGATTCAGGAAACGGTCGAGATCATGAAATCGATTGTTTCTCCGAATGCGATTATTGAACTGGATCTGCCTGATGAAGAATTACTGATGCATGGTGATATCGGACAGATTGAACAGGTGGTTTTGAATTTACTGACCAATGCTTCCGAAGCGATTCAAACTCAGCCGGACGAAGGTAAGATCAAGATTCGCACCGGTATCAGTCAACTGGGTAAGCATGAATTTTCTGACTATTATTTCTGTGAAAATGGAACTCCGGGACAATTCGTCTATTTTGAAGTGGAAGATAACGGGGGCGGAATGGATGATGACTGTCAGTCAAAAATGTTTGACCCGTTTTTTACCACGAAGTTTACTGGTCGAGGACTCGGGCTGGCGGGTGTCTCCGGAATTATCAGAGGGCATCATGGTGGTTTACGTGTTGAGTCCATCATTGATCAAGGCTCCTGCTTCCGTGTGATATTACCTCAGGCAAAGGGAGCATCTACTGATCTCGACGATGACAGCAGTGCCGAAGATTGTTTACCAGTAGAATCTGGTTCCATCCTGGTAATCGATGACGACAAAGCCGTGTGTAATGTTGTGAATCGAGTGTTGAATCGATTTGGTTTTTCCGTGCTGACAGCGTATTCAGGCAGCGAAGGTGTTGAAGTTTACGAGCAACATCATGACGAAATCAGTGTGATTCTCCTGGATATGACCATGCCGGGGTTGAGCGGTGTCGAGACCTTCGAATTACTCAGAAAGAAGGGAGTCAACATTCCCGTGATTCTGACCAGCGGGTTGAGTGAGACCGATATTTCGGAACAGATACAGGGAGCCGCGGTATTCCATTTTCTGAAAAAACCCTATAAGCCTCAAAAACTGGTAAATGTCATCAGTAAAGCGCTGATCAGACAGCAAATTAAAGACGATGTTTCTAACATGAATCCTGAGTAACATCAATTCAACAGTAACTGTTGCAGTTGATCTGCGTATTGGTTGAAGATCAGCGCCAGAATCAGAAACAGCCCGCCAACCAGATCACTTCTGCTGAAATGATCGGCTCTGCCATGCGATCTGACAAATTCAAAGATGGCACCAGTGGGGCAGCCATAGTGACAGTAAGCCTGTGGGACAAACAAGGACGCGATGAGTCCGACGACTGCGATCACGATCGAAGCGATTCCTGCAGATGTCAGCAGATACGCATCGAAGGCTTCCAGTTCTGCCAGATCGATGGGAATCCTTAAAAAGAGTATCGTGAGAATCAATCCAATCAGTAAAGCCGGGATCCAGCGCAAGGCCCGTTTAATATCTGGTCTGATTTTCCATTTAGAACGGTGAGGGACTATTTTCCCCAGAAACTCCTGGGCCGTACCATGCGGGCAGATACTCTGGCAGTACACATTGCGGCGGGTTGTCCAGGGGATGAGCACGGCGACAGCCGCCAGTACAACCAGGCCGGAGATTGTTCTCCAGGGAACGGCATACCGGGCCCAGCCGGCAAACAGTGATTCCGCCAGCAGGTCCCCCGTCCAGAAGCCCAGGTATATCATGGCGATGAGCTTGTACATTTTTCGCAACCAGTGAATCCGTTTGAGCCGCGTGAACGTAATCAGGCATGCGCCGATGCAAAAGGAAATCAGGGTGGCATCTTTTGCCCGAAACAGGAAAGGGGGATCAGCCTGGATCTTCTGTTCCGAAGAGCGAATGCGATGCGTGATGGCATGGGCAATACCCATGCTGGTCATCGTGGCTCCGGAAACCCCTTCAATCTCCCCGGACTGAAGGTCCAGATCGGCGATCTTCTGCCAGCCGTATTCTTTCCAGAGGTTCATCCAGTACTGATTCTGGCGAACATCATTGACGTGCGAGGTCGTATCACCGCTGCTGCGGATGGAGATGCCGACGATGCCGTCCCGCTGTGAGTTAAATACAATCAAGGTATCTGAAGGGCCACAGTAACCGATAATATCATCGGAGACGGGAGAAGTGCGAATGGCATATCCGATGGGTTTCTGATTCTTGTCCAGTACGAACAGTCCCATCCGAGCAGAATGATCGACTTTCAGCGAATCTGCATCAGGGAGTAACTTCTGGACTTCCTGCAATTGGATGGGTGCGTTGCCCTGCACACGTTGCCTGACAAAGTAGTCCCTGATGAGGCATATGATGAGAACCAGAATGGTGATCCGGTAGAGTTTGAGAGAAAGCGACTTGAAGTGACTGGCGCGCCGATTAAGGCGTGGAGGCGTCACAACTTGCGGTAAGTCTGTCATCCTGCTCTCATCGACTCAGGCAATCTGCATTGCCTGAGTCGTTTATTCTCGTGGGTGTTGAGTTCAAACCATGTTTCAACGGTTCTGATTATTCGGCAGGCAGAACCTGGATCGCATCGGCGTGGACATTGCCGTCTACACCTTCATTTGACATGACGACTTCAATCTCCTGGCCTTTCTCAAAATCAAAAGTGCCGAGAGAAATAAAACCATTCTTTAAAGGTGGTTTGATTCTCTGATTGATTTTGACGGTCTTCGATTCCTGAGGCGAGCGAACGGTGACCGGCGTGTTGGTCGCGCGGTTTTCATGATGCCCATAAGAGAGACGCACTTCGTATTTCCCGGTTTTCTCCACCTGAAATTTGAAGTGGATCTCGGCTTTTTTCCCTTTGCCATGATAAACATAGTGATTGCCGATAAAGCCTTTCAGGCCTTCCCCTTTCGTCCAGGTTCCGACGAACTGTACGTTATTGTTTTCATCGTCGATCACCAGCCCAGGCAGTGTTGTCGGGTCGATATAGGCATCGATGACAGGAGGCAGTTCTTTTGAATCTTTCCGGATATAAAACTGACCATCAATGGTATCGCGGCGTTCGACACCTTTGCGGGCCATCAGTTTTTCGAGGTCCTGATAGTAGTCAGTATAGACATCGCGGGGACTGCAGTCTTTTTCGGTGCAGACAGCAGCTGCTTTACCGACGACTTCACCCATCATGCCCCCCGTTTTCATCACGCGTACTGTTCCCAGCGCTTCATGAGTCACACTGATACAACGACCCGCCATAAACAGGTTCGGAATATTGCGTGAGTAGAAACAACGATAGGGAACCGGATAACCAAATCGGCGGTCGACCCGACTGTCAAAAACAGCCTGTGAAATAAAGGGATCTTCCGGGTACTTCTCCATGTATTGTTTTTTGGGGTAGTGTAAGTCGATGGACCAGGTACTGGGAACGCAACCATCGGGAAAGGCGATTTTATTCACAATGTCTTTCTTGCGCAGAATGACGTCGCCGCGGAGCATGCGTGATTCACGCGGTCCACCGATGTAAGCCATCCAGGTTAATTCCGCGTTGGCATGTTTGTCTTTGCCCCCTTTGTTTTTCATGGCATTCCAGGCACCATAGACGGCGCGGAAATTCCAGTCCCGCATCGATTCGAGATCTTTGATCGGATCTTTATCAAATCCGCTTTCCCAGAACCATTCGCCGTGAAAACGTTTGGGGTAGGGGAAGTCTTCCATATTCAGGTTGAGTGCCCAGCTGACATCGGGAAATGTTTTTTCTGTTTCAGCTTCTTTCCAGGTCCACATGTTACTCATGCCCATGTGCCCTTTTTCATGTGTGTAGTAGTCCGCGCCGGCTAAATATCCGATTTCGCCATGCCCGGTGCAGTCCGCGAAAAGGGAACCGAGGAATTCCGTGCGCTTGCTGGATTTGGTGTTGAAAGCGGTCACGCTCTGTATGGCCTCTCCCTCTTTTTTCACCGCATAAGCGCGTGTGTTGAGGAACAGATCAATATTTTTCTCGGCACGGACGATATCTTCTTTCAATTTATCACCGTACTCTTCGTAAGTGCCGGGTGAAGCAGCAGCTGAATCGGCAAACTCTGCTATGATCTCACCAATGTGAGGATATTTACCGCGGCGTACCAGTCCCTGTGCCCAGACACGGACTTCCGAACTTCCGTTCCCTCCCAGCACAGGACGATCCTGAATCAACGCTACCGAACATCCCATCCGGGCGGCAGAGATCGCAGCTCCCATGCCTGAGTAACCGCCACCGACGACGACCAGATCATATTTCTTAGTTTTCTCGGGTTGATCCGGCAGGCCGAGCATGCCTTTGCGCCACTGATCCATCGGAGATAGATCGTTGGGAGGCTGATAGCTGAGGTCTTTAGTAAATAGAATGGCGTCACAGCGCCCTTCAAAACCTGTCAGGTCATGCAGCGCCAGTTTGGCTTCCGGTTTCGTGATCTCAACGGTACCACCATCTTGCCAGAACCAGTTCGCGCTTTTGGTGCCGAATGTTTCCTCTAATGGTTTGCCATCAATGATTAACTGGAAGCGACCTGGTGCCCCTTTGGCTTTCCAGGGTGCAACCCAGTCTTTGGTACGCACCAGTACGCGATATTTTCCGGTGGAAGGAAACGAGACGGTGGTTTCCGCGTCTACTACCGGCTGACCCAGTCCATGCGCTAACAGATAAGGAGAACCCATGATGTTGATAAACTGGGTGTCCAGTTTCCAGCCACCATGCTGGTCGAAACTTTCAGCTTCCACCAGAACACCTTCGACAGGCTGGGAAGCGGTCGCGTATTCGACAGAACACAGTAAAATCGTAAGTGCTGCGAAAAATGAGAAGGTTTTAACCGGGTAGCGCATATTAACAGACTCCTGACATTGATTATTTGAGTGTACTTTTCACTCATATCAAACGGATTCGATCCGAAATCGATTTCTGATCTGATTATAATCCCGTTCTCGAATCAATTGCAAACAGGCTGTCGCTCGAAATGCGGCAGGGTTCTGTAAAATAATGTTCTTAATTATTGGGCATGCTCACCTAGAAACTGTAAAAGCTGTGAATCACTGACTTCTGCCTTGTTGGAGAGTGATTTCCCCTTTAATGAGGCAGGAACGGCGGGCCGTTGAAAATGAACAAAATCGAACCCGGCAACGAGGTCCGGACGACCGTTGCGAATGACCTGCGTATTCTGCTGCGGTGGTCTCAAACGTGAGGCCGTGGAATAGTCTGTATAAACAGTGAGTCCTACCTGTAACTGTTCAGGCATGTCAGTGCGGCGATAACGCTGATGGACATTCCAGTTGCCGTCCGGTGTTTTTTTCAGCAGGATGAAATCATCTCCAATCCGCGCGATCTGAATCATTGCGGTGGGCGTACCTGCGTCGGTGACTGCGAGTGTCGAGCGACTGTTGAGTGTTGTCTTGACTTCAAACTGAAATGAGCCAGGACGATTCGCAGAGCCGAGGGAGAGAAAGATATAATTCTCGCCACCCGGTTTCCAGGATTGTGGAGTGACATCACGGGGAGTGCGGATCATGAGTCCCGCAAGAGAGTAGTTACTGCGTGGTGCGCCATCACCGCCCCGGCGGGCGACGCGGATGTTGGAAGTGACCACAAAATCGCCTTTGACTTCTTTGTAGACCAGTACCCCCCGGTAGTCCATGTACCAGGTACTGCTGTAAGGGACCATGACCATCCAGCCCGGTTTCGTTTTGCCAATGTCAAACTGTTCGAGCTGGTCAGCATTGCTCTGTTCAGTTTGAAAAATTCGCGACCATTGTTTCAAGGTTGAGGCGTCCTCAAAGTCATCACTCAATTGTTTGAGATCATCCCGCTGGTTTCCGGTCTGTTGGGCATGCAAGTCAGCAGCGATCAAGCAGCTCACGATCAGTGTGATACCCAGAAGGAGGCAATATCGGAATCGGTTTGAGGGAATGTGAAACATGGGTTCTTTCTTTACTGAAATCGGGTGATGTACACAGATTTATCGGTTGTGACTGGTCTGAATGGGGTCGCTCGCTGGGAATTCGTCAGGGAATGTTAAGTTGCGACAAAATTTTCGCAAAAAAATATGACTTTAAGCGAAATGAGACCGGAGCTGTTGAATGCATGGACTCTACGATATAATAGTGGGCTGAATTTCAGCAGTGCTGTTCAGGAAAGCATGTCAGTATGTCTGCCATTGAAGAGACCGTCACACAGTGGATCGACCAGATTAAATCGGGTGATGCTCAGGCTGCGCAGAGGTTGTGGGAATCGTATTTTCTGGAAATGGTGGAAGTCGCCCGGAAAAAATTACGAGGGGCTCCGCGGGCGATGGCGGATGAAGAAGATGTGGCGCTCAGTGCCTTTAAAAGTTTCTGCATGGGAGCCCAGAATGGCCGGTTTTCGCAGATCACTGATCGACAGAATTTATGGCCTCTTCTAGTGGCAATTACCTCGCACAAATCAGTGGATCTGATTCGTCTGGAAAACAGGCAGAAGCGAGGCGGGAGTGGACAAATTGACGCAACAGGGACCAGTGAGAAGCAAACGTCCATGCGGGTTGATTTTGAAGAGATTATTCAGCAACAACCCTCTCCCGAATTCGCCGTTCAAATGGCCGAAGAACTGGAACGGCTACTGAATTTATTAGATAAAACAGGTGATTCGGCCTTAAGACAGGTTGCATTGGCCAAAATGGAAGGGGAAACTACAACTGAAATTGCGCAGAGTCAAGGTTGCGCCCGCCGAACCGTTGAACGAAAACTCCAGTTGATTACCCGTCTGTGGCAAGAGGATTGCAATTTGTGAAATCTCGAAATGAAACTGATTTCGAACAGCTGCCTTCAGACCTGATGCTGAGAATCAACCAACTGTGTAATCAGTACGAGACAGCGTTGAGGCGGGGGGAACTCCCCTCGATTGATGACTATCTGGAACATGTCGCGGTAGAATACCGGGACGTGATTCTCAGAGAATTGATTCCACTGGAAATTGAACATCGATGTCAGCTGGGGGAATCTCTGAAGTCTGCCGATTATCTGGATCTGTTTCCCGGACTTGATCCCGACTGGCTGGTGTCTGTTCTGGAAACAGCACAGGCTGAACAGCAGGCCGTTTCAGACAATTCTGTTGTCCATACACCACAAGGTCTATCGGAGTCTCTTTCGCTGGAACAGTGTCAACGGCGGATTGTGGAAGAAGGCATTCTTACACAAACGGAACTCACGGAAATTCAGAAAACTTCTGAAGCAGGTCAATCCTGTGAAACGTCTGAGGGGCTGACTGAATTTTTGATGCAGTCCGGAAAAATCACTGACTATCAGTCGGACGTGTTATTGTCCCACGACGACCGACGGTTGCTGATTGCCGATTATCTGATTCTGGAACCGATTGGCTCCGGTGGGATGGGAACCGTTTACAAAGCGATGCACCGCCGAATGAAACGCATTGTGGCGTTGAAGGTGATACGCACGGATCTGCAGCATGTACCCGATCGCCTGAAACGTTTTGAACGTGAAGTTCAGACGGCAGCAAGGCTTTCACATCCAC
>JAGQQP010000500.1 GCA_020426085.1 Planctomycetaceae bacterium
AGAATTGCTGCGGGTTTGAAATGTAGACACGATACTCAAGCGGAAGCGGCCTTTTTCAGTTACTTTCTTTCAATTTGAATCCTTCCCTGAACCTCATTCCGGGCTGATGAAAAGACCAGCAGACAATCCATTATCAGAATCTTTTTTTCTTCCCGTTCTCTTTTGAAGTACTGAAGTTTCAGGATCAGTCGTCCCGTTTTGGATTTCGCCAGCCAGGGTTGCAGCCCGAACTGAAACTGAAGTTTTTTATCTTTTTCAGCATTTTTCCCTGAAAACCTTGTAACGCTCCCACATCTTCGCTTCGCAGGAAACGAAATCCTGCCTGCTGATCTATGACATATTCTGAGCGGGGATTGACGAGAGCCCGTGGTTTTCTCATAGTAAAGTATGCTACCGACCGCTCCGACTTTCCTGGTAAGAGCAAATACCCGACGATATTAATAGAGGATCCAGCCCGCATGCAGAAAACACCAGAACTCAAGCGGATTTTTCGATCATTCTTTTCCTGCGCCATTCTACTGACCCTGATTTGTTCCCCGTCAGAATCGGGAGCAAAGGCAGCACAGCAGACACAGACATTACGGGTCCTCTGTTACAACATCCATTATGGGCAGGGCACAGATGGAAAATATGACATCGCCCGGCTAGCGAAAGTCATTGAAGCGACAAAACCGGATCTGGTCGCTTTGCAGGAAGTCGATGTCGGCGTGAAACGCTCAGGCCGCGTCCATGAAGCGCAACGTCTGGCAGAACTCACGGGACTGGCAGTCCGATTCGGACCGACACAACATTATGAAGGTGGTCTGTTCGGAAATGCCGTCCTGACGCGGCTGCCGATTCTGGACGTCAAGATTCAACCGCTCCCTTATACGGAAAGTACACCGCAAAAGGTGACCTACCCCCGTGGTGCCATTATTGTGACCGTCCGCGGAGCAAATGATAAACCGCTGCGATTTATCAGCACCCACTTTCAACACAATCTGCCAGAAGACCGTGTTGAGGAAGCAAAAGCCATCAATGAACATTTCACTGTAGATTCAGACATCCCCACGATCCTGGCCGGTGATATGAACGCGACTCCCGATGCAGAACCGATTCAGATTCTCCTGAAACAGTGGACCAATGCTATTGACGACAAAGCTGCACCATCGGCTCCTTCCACCAAACCCCGCTCGCGGATCGATTACATTTTTTATCGACCTGCTACTGACTTTGAAGTCATCGAAACCAGAGTCATCGCCGAGCCTCTCGCTTCAGACCACTGCCCGGTGTTTGCCATCCTCAAATGGAAACAGAAATAAATCGAAAGCGCCGCCATGCACCATTGCCTCCCCTGTTTTGCTTTGTTTGCACTGTTGCCGACACTTTTACACGCAGCCGAACCACAGGCAACCCCCGTCAGCTCAATTCGTGTTCAGCCCGGCTTTCAGGTCGAGTTACTCCGATCGGCTCAGAAAGACGAAAGCTCCTGGATCAGCATGACCTTTGATGATCAGGGGCGCATCATTCTGGGACTTGACGATGTGGGCCTCGGACGAATCACATTGAATGACGATCCCGCAAAAACCAGCTTCGAAAAAATCGACACCACATTTAAACATCCGCGCGGCGTGCTGTATGCCCACAACAGTCTGTATGTGAGTGAGACGAACGGTCAGGGCTTGCATCGCCTGAAAGATACCACGGGTGACGATCAGTTCGATCAGAGACAGCTCCTGAAAAAACTGGACTACCGCAGCCGCTTCGGGCACGGGCATAACCAGATCGTGCTCGGCCCGGATCAGAATATTTATCTGGTTGTCGGCAATGATGTCTCCTTCCCCGAAGGGGTCTCCCCCAAGTCGCCTTATCGCAATCCGCAGAACGATCACCTGCTGCCCAATCCGCATGACGCCGGTCAGGATAATCGCGTTGGCTACATCCTGAAAACCGATCCGGAGGGGAAGACCTGGGAAATCATTGCCGGAGGCTTTCGGAATCAGGTTGACATGACATTTAACCCGGACGGGGAAATGTTTACCTATGACGCGGACATGGAATGGGATGTCGGCCAGCCCTGGTACCGCCCGACCCGCATCAATCATATCATCCCCGGTGGAGAATATGGCTGGCGCTGGGGCACCGGCAAATGGCCCGAATACTACGCCGACAGTCTCCCCACAACTCTGAATACCGGCCTGGGCTCTCCTACAGGCATGGTCTTTGGAACCAACAGCAGTTTTCCGCCCCGCTTTCAACAGGCGATGTATATTGCCGACTGGCAGAATGGCCGCATCCTGCTGGTCGATCTGATTCCCCAGGGAGCCACTTATACCTGTCAGTACGAAGTCTTTCTGGAAGGGGGCCCGCTCAATGTCTGTGATATGCAGTTTGGCCCCGATGGCGCCTTGTACTTCATTACCGGCGGTCGTGGTTCCCAGTCCGGACTGTACCGTGTGACTTCGCTTCCGGGTCAGAAAACAAAATCAAAGGCTCCCGAGATCGACGAGCAGGTCATCCTCCAGGCCGCACACTCAAGACAACTCAGAAGAGACCTGGAACCCTATCTCAGCAAGCCGGTTCCTGAAATCGACACACTCTGGAAACAGTTAAGTAGCGACGATCGCTGGTTACGCTTTAGCGCGCGACGCGCGCTGGAAAACCAGGATGTTACCCGTTGGCGATCCCAGGCCACTGCAGAAACGAATCCCACAGCGTCCATTGAAGCGCTGATTGCGTTATGCCATCAGGGAACCGCAGCAGACCGCGAAGCGGTCCTGGCGGCGTTGAATCGTATCAATCTGAACGCGCTCGAACCGCAACAACAGCTCGCGCTACTGCGGGCTTATCAACTCTGTCTGATCCGGCTCGGTTCTCCCACAGACGCCCAGGCGCAGGAACTGAAAAAGCGACTGAGCCCGCTCTATCCGCATGTCAGCAGCAACGTGAATCACCTGCTGGGAGAACTGCTGGTTTACTTGAACGCCCAACAGGTAGTACCACAGACTTTAACGCTGCTCACAGACACATCCACACAGGAAGAGCAAATCAGAGCCGCACGAACATTGACTTTTGCCAGACAGGGTTGGACCAGAGACCAGCAACAGCAGTTTCTCAACTGGCTGGCGCATGCCCGCACTTTCTACGGCGGTAAACAGTTGACGGAACGACTGCGCGACATCCGCGAAGATTTTCTGAAAACACTTTCCGAACAGCAGCGAGAACAGTTCAGCAAAGAGATCGCCGAACTGGATAAACCTCTGGTCGAAGAAGAACTGGTTCCCGCCCGCCCGGTCGTGCAGGAATGGACGCTCAGCGAACTGGAACCGCATCTGGCCGCAGTTTCGTCAAAGCGGTCCTTCAAAAGTGCGCGGCAGGCATTGCTGGCGGCGAACTGTCTGAAATGCCATCGCATCGGTTCGACCGGCGCCCAGGTCGGTCCCGATCTGACCACGGTTGGCAAACGCTTCGACAGCCGCGCGATACTGGAATCGATCATCACGCCCTCAAAAGTCATGGACGAAAAATATCTCTACACCGTCTATGTTCTCACGAACGGAAAAATTGTGACCGGGCGTCCCGTTGGGGTCAGCAAGACAACAATCACGGTGGAAACCGATCCCATCCGACAGACCACGGTCCCTGTTGTCCGTGAAGAGATAGAAGAATCCATCCTTTCCAAAACATCGCCGATGCCTGCCAATCTGATCGATGTCCTCACGCAGGAAGAAATCCTGGATCTGCT
>JAGQQP010000501.1 GCA_020426085.1 Planctomycetaceae bacterium
TTTTTATTCCTCTATTTCCTCAGGTGGAGTGCGATCTTGCTCTCCCAACTGAGCTCTAGCATCAATCTCAGTGTCGTTTATTGCCTGAGTAGAATTGAGATTTATGGCTACTGCATGAGTACTTTCTGCGCCAGAAGAAAGTAGGGGAGCTATGGTAAGTCCCACTAAGCAAGTTAGCTTAATTAGGATATTCATAGATGGCCCAGAAGTATCCTTAAATGGATCTCCAACAGTATCTCCAGTTACGGCTGCCTTATGTGGTTCAGATCCTTTGTAGTAAGTCTGCCCATCAATATCTACACCCTTTTCAAAGGACTTCTTGGCGTTATCCCATGCTCCACCTGCATTTGACTGGAAAATCGCCCAAAGCACCCCTGACACAGTCACGCCAGCCATATAACCACCCAAGGCCTCTGCCCCCATAATAAATCCTACTAAGATAGGAACTATAATAGTGATAGCCCCAGGTAACATCATCTCACGAAGTGCTGCGCTTGTGGAAATAGCAACACACTTACCGTATTCAGGTTTGCCAGTGCCCTCCATAATTCCTGGGATTTCTCTAAACTGCCTTCTTACTTCATTAACCATGTCCATTGCAGCTCTTCCAACTGCACTCATTGCAAGGGCTGAGAATACAACAGGAATCATTCCCCCAATAAAAAGGGCAGCTAGCACTCTAGCATCAAAAATATTAATTCCCTTTATTCCGGTAAATGTTACGTAAGCTGCAAATAGTGCAAGTGCTGTAAGGGCAGCAGAAGCAATGGCAAATCCTTTTCCGGTAGCAGCTGTTGTGTTGCCCAGACTGTCTAGGGCATCGGTGCGCTGGCGGACATAAGGTTCCTGTCCACTCATTTCTGCATTCCCGCCGGCGTTGTCCGCAATCGGGCCATACGCATCGGTTGCCAGAGTCACTCCCAGGGTGCTCAACATGCCCACGGCGGCAATGGCAACACCGTAGAGACCCATTGCGAATATCGCGGAATTGGCAAAATCGAATCCGGTACAAAGTCCAAATGCCAGGATGATGGCGACGCCAATCACGACAATCGGGACCCAGACGCTGTAAAACCCTTCTGCAATCCCCGCGATGATCACGGTTGCCGGCCCTGTTGAAGACTGGTCTGCGATAAAGCGGGTGGGGCGAAATTCATCGCTGGTTGAATATTCAGTCCATTTACCGATCAGCCAGCCGGAGACCAGTCCGCAGACAATCGCACCGAAGACTCCAAACAGTTTGTTGCCGACCAGCAGTGGAGAGTCAGCGGGAATGCCCGAAGATTGAGAGGGGATTACCAGCATGATCCAGACCAGAGCCAGTGATGCGACGATGACGCCAAAAGCGCTGGTGTCAATTCCCTTAGCCAGCGCTTTCAGCAGGTTCTTCTGTGAAGCTCCTTCTTCAGTTCTCACCATAAAAATACCGGTGACCGACAGGAAGATCCCTACGGCGGCCAGACACATTGGCAACAGCAGGCACATCATCTGCATTTTGGGATAACCATGATAAGCGGCGACCCCCAGTGCTCCACTGGCAAGGATCGATCCGCAATAAGATTCGTAAAGGTCGGCTCCCATGCCTGCGACGTCGCCCACGTTATCGCCTACATTGTCGGCGATGGTTGCGGGATTGCGAGGATCGTCTTCGGGAATGCCTGCTTCGACTTTACCGACCAGGTCGGCACCGACGTCAGCCGCCTTGGTGAAGATACCGCCCCCCACGCGGGCGAACAGTGCCTGGCTACTCGCTCCCATGCCAAAACAGAGCATGGTCACTGTGATTTCTGCCAGAGGCATTTTGACGACCCAGTGCAGGACACCGAACCAGAGTGTGATATCAAGCAGGCCCAGTCCGACGACCACCAGCCCCATGACGGCACCGCTGCGGAAAGCAACCTGGAGGCCGCTGTTTAATGATTCCTTGGCTGCATGCGCGGTACGGGCGCTGGCGAGTGTCGCAGTACGCATTCCGAACCAGCCGGCCAGCGCAGAAAAGAAGCCTCCGGTTAAGAAGGCGAAGGGGACCCAGTGTGATTGTGTTTTCAAGCCAAATGCCATGAAGGCCAACAGGGCACAGACAATGGCAAAAAAGACAGTGACCACTTTGAATTGCCGGTCCAGATAGGCTCGAGCGCCTTCGCGGACATGCTCGGCGATTTTTCGCATTGTGGAATCGCCTTCACTTTCGTTGACCATCCAACTGAAAAAGCGATAAGCCGTGAAGAGGGCAAACATGGCACCTGCTATCGCAATACACCAGCTGATAACAACTGTTGAATTGTCGGCATCAACTATCTGGTCAGCGGAAGTTTCAGCTGCCAGTAGCGGGGCTGAACTTAAGAGTGTGGCGAAACTAGAGGTGATGAGAGTTGTGAGTAATCGTACGGGAGTGAGTCGAGCGCGGGTATGAAACCTCATCCTTAGAGTTAACTCCATTTAAATTAGCCGTTGTAAATCTTGATGTAAAACCTCAAAACCTCAATTGATTCCGGGCAACAGTCAGCACGTAACTTGAATGCTCAAAAAATACGAAACGCATCTTATTAAAGGATCGCGTCGTTTGCACAATTCACCTCGCTACAGATTGTTCTGGAGGTACGGGGTAAACCGGAAAACACGCTGCTTAAACACAAGAAAACTCTATCGGGGGAGTGTATCATCTGGGAATCAGATTGCAATAACAGTAACTTAACAAACTTCGTTTAACACAAAACTTACTGATCCGTATGCGCAGCAGTTGACTCAGAGGGAGAAGTAGAGTTCAGAGGAATCGAGAGCCGATGAACTGGTTGGATCAGACGTTCCGGGCGGGAGTCTGAGTGAAGACCTGGCTCGTATCGATGATATAGGCAGCGTCAAAGACCTGTTCGAAATCGTAGATGTCAACAAAGTCTTCCAGGCGGTCATTCTCTGTCTTGCGCATTCGGCCATGTTCAATCATTTCAAAGACCATCTTGCCGAAGTCCTTGGTGGATTGAATACCCCATTGTTTGAAAACGGTCAGCGTCATTAAGCCAAACTGTTTCAGAGCGAGTTCGCGCACACCTTCCAGCAGTTCCTGGCCGGAGACATGGGCTTCTTCCTGCTCGCCTTCATGAATGGCATGACGTGAGAAGATTTCCTGTGCCTGCTGGAGTGCTTCAAAGATAAAATCGTAGGCATTGGGATGAAATTGCAATTTGGGGCGGGATAGATTTGTAGCAGATGTCATTTTTTCACCCATAACCTGTCTAAAACTTTATTATAACAGCGGCGCTGCGGTTTTCCTGACCTGTGATAAACGTTTTGAAACGCCAGCATCACTCTCTATTTATACTCGATTCAGATAGCTCTGAAAATACTGTATTACAGTTTTCTACACGCTAGAACGCATCACATTTAACCAGAGCGTCTCTCAATCTTATGTACTCGGTCCAAATGGCCCTGGAAACGCTACAATAAAACTGGACTCAGTCTAGTGTTTCGGATCAGTCTGGTCGGGTCAAGACTTTATTGGAGCATAACCCGCCAGTTATTGGAAAATTATCGATCAGAGAAACCGGGAAATCAATCCCGAGTGACTCGTTTTCACTAAAATCAGACTCCCTCACGAGATTCTATTTCACTGCAGTCTACTGCTTGGCAGGGTTTTCCCCGCGTTTCTTTTTAATGACTTCCAGGATGTCTTTTTTGTGTACGATCGTTCTTTTCATATCAGGGTAGACGACCTGTACACACTCG
>JAGQQP010000502.1 GCA_020426085.1 Planctomycetaceae bacterium
CATGAGAGACTTCTTACTCAGCTTACTGTGTCTGATTTCGTTACCGGCCTGTTCTACAGTATGGCAAGAGCCCGAAAACTGGCAGCCTCCCGAGAATCCCGACCCGGAAGAGACCCTGAACAGCATCCATGACGACGTGGTCGCAAAACGCTATCAAACAGCTCTGGCGAAACATGTCTGGTTTTTTGAAAACGCGCTGCAATATAAACCAAAGTTGTATGGCGTACGACTTCTTAGTGGTTTGAGGGAATGGGCTGAATTGGCAAAAATCTATCCACCAGCCCTCGTGAAACTCAAAGAAGCGCGCGATAAGGCGTTGAATCAGGTAAATGAGGGAGAGGATGTCTGGCCTGCATTCCAGGACCTGACTTCTCTGAACCATCATTTGGATGAAGACACGCTGACAAAAGACACGTTTCTCCTGCTCCAGCAACAAAACCCCACGGCGGCCAGGACAGTGTATGTACTGGCCCAACCGGCTCTGGTCAAAGCGGGAGAATACAAAGTCTGTGGTCAATATCTGGAACCGGAGAATTTCTATCAGAATATTCTCGAAATCCGACATGCCGAACTGAGGATGAGCCAAAACCCGCAGACCAGTCCCAACATTATGAAGTTTTCAGACAAGCGATTCACCAGCGATGTTGGAATTCTGGTCGCTCTACTGGTAATCAATAACCGGGTAGACGAAGCCCATACCATCGCTAACCAGGCTCGACAAGAGTGGGATAATTCCGACTTCCACCAGGTACTTGATTCCGCCCTGACAGGAAAAGTACCTCCGCAGTGGCCGAACTAAATTCATTATCACCAATCAAAACTGTATAAAAGGAGAGTCTCCCATCGGCTGGGCCACACACTACATTGAACAACTGCAGACAGGTGAGACCGTCTCCTTTCGTCCACGGGGAAATTCCATGAAAGTGAAAATTGAATCAATCTACTTAGCAGTCGTTTCAATGATCTGATGTTGCCAGATGCTCTTAACCTGGGAGGCACCGGGCATCGACATGAGATGCGAATAACTTTTAAAGGAAAGCCGGAAGTCCTGCCATGTGCCGCGTTGTTTATTCTCCAAAATACAATATTGGTTTTTACGGACTGGAGCGTCTGCATCCGTTCGACTCTCGCAAATACGGGCGAGCTTGGAAACAGCTTCGTGCGCGTTTTGGAAAGTCGCTGCGTCAGATCCATGTTTCCCCGGAACGAGCCGTCAGTCGTGAGGAACTGTTACTGGTTCACACGGAAGGTTATCTGAAACAACTTTCCAATTCGATGTATGTTGCGCAGGCACTCGAACTGGCACCGCTGCAGTTTCTGCCATTCTGGATCATTGATCACCACGTGCTGCGTCCGATGCGCTGGGCTACGCGCGGCACCATTGTGGCTGCTCAAGAGGCGCAGGAACATGGTCTGGCCATCAATCTAAGCGGGGGATATCACCACGCAAAACCAGCCCAGGGCGAGGGGTTTTGTGTTTATGCTGATGCAGCGATCGCGGTGGCTGTGCTGCGACAACAGGCTTTGATCTCAGAAACCGACCGGATTATTTATGTTGACACCGATGCGCATCAGGGGAACGGAGTGAGCCATGCATTTATGCACGACAATCGGGCGTTCCTGTTCGATATCTTCAATGCGCGGGCCTATCCGCAGAACGATGTCGCTGCCCGGGAACGACTGGACTGTGAGATTGGCATCACGGGAAGTTGGACCGATCGTGAATACATGCTGGAGCTGGAAAACAGACTCCCCGGCTTTCTCGATTCGGTTTGCCAGTCGCCCGTTGGACTGGCAATTTACAATGCAGGCACTGACATTTTCGCGGGGGATCCCCTGGGGGGACTGAATATATCCGCAGCAACGATACGTGAACGCGACTTGTATGTTGTCAGCGAGTTACGCAAACGGCAGATTCCCACGATCATGTTGCTGAGCGGCGGTTACACAAAACAGAGTTTTCAACTGGTAGCCGATTCTGTGAGCGGGCTGTTGGAGAAAGAGGGATATTGAAAACGAGAGGGCCAACTCCTGAGGCGTCTTAGTGATTATTTTTATCAGATGTGGGTCAATCCAGACGCCAGTTGTGACAGTTTGCTTGTCCCGCTGTGCGGAAACAGGGTCATCCTCCGCCGAATCAACCAGTTTGGAATCTGACTCCTGTTCCAGCCTTAGAGTTTCTTTCGCTCTGGAGCATAGTCCTGTCCCATATGAAACGCAGTACGCCCGAATATGAATGTGAGGAACAAAAAAACAAGTAGAAGCGGCCAGATCTTACCAATGGAACGTGTGGGGACAAACAGAGCGTAGACTGGGGCTGCCAGTGCCAGTAAAAACAACACCAGGCAGAATAAGGCGAACAGGTAACTGAGCACGGAGAGCGCTCTGTTGCCGGTTTGCAGCACGGCGTCTGGGTTGTTTGCTCGAATCCGATTCTTAAGTTCCTCCAGAAAGGCCTCGTATGCTTCCAGCTGGTTTTTTGCAACCTGCATTTGTCTCGATCCTGGTCTGATGTAATAGCTGGATTGAAAATTGATGGACAGCCCCCAGTGGGGGATGATCCGAACCATTTTAACCGGGAACGTTTTTTTCTCTTCATCATACGCTGACAGGCCAGAGTAGGAATTCACTTTCGAGATCTGTTTGTAGGGAAGCTCCCTTGTTACCTTCCCGTGCCGATTGAGCCTTTGCAGTGAATGCTCCGTCAAAACGAGGGTCTCTTCTCCGAATAAAAAGCCTTTTCGAAAACGATATTCCATCATGGTGATCCTGTTTCAATTTAAGCTGCTCCACGGACGAGAACCGTTTTCATGTTACCCTATCCAGGTGGTGATCTCCAGTCTGTTTTTCCAGCTTCCGGGACCGGCGGTTGACAGGTCAGCGAACTCTGCTTCCTGATCGTCGTCTCTCGACTCCCGCGCTCACTCTCATACCTCCTGTTGCCCGCAGCAATCCCGCGTTTCATCCGTTTTGGTGGTTCGCGATTTTCATCTGCGGGGATTGAGGAACTTCTTTTATCATGCTTTATGAAACTTGCAGGAGACGTTTGCATTGTCGGGCAAGCCGACAGAGGGCCTCCGCAGGAATGAGAGGATATCCCATTTTCTTACTATTTTTGAGTTCAAGCGTGTGTTCGATTTGTGGTCTGTGTTCCATTGCATGGTGGATTATTTTGTGGAAAGGCGTGGGGAGGTCAAGAGGGATGAACCATAAAAAGTGGCGATCGGTGTTGACAGGGGGACGATGCCTGGCGGTGTCGAGCTGGTGCCGGGACGAAAGCTTGCGATGTGCGGCGACCCGCAGGCATACATCACGAACGGGTGCTGATCTGATAAGTGATAATCTGGAAAAACAGGCTGTTTTATAGTGTATCTCAAGAACTGGTGTCGCGTGTTTCAGTGCACTGTAAACTGGCCACGCGCGCGACTCACTTCAGCGCTTATCGCCGGCGGCGCGCAGCCGTCAAGATCAAGGTGTGCAGTGAATCTGAAATCAGACTGCTCAAATCATTCCATTTGTAAATTGCACTTGGTTGGTATGTACCCCATAATGAACGGGCGGCTGACCCGTTCAGCCCGTTATCGATTTGCGATCCCACCTGTTGAAAAAACTTACCTTTAGGACTTCTGTGATGATGCGACGACGACTTTCCCTGCTCGCTTTGATGACACTGATCTCGATTTTTTCTGCTCCGGCAACTGTGAACGCAGAGCATGAAGGG
>JAGQQP010000503.1 GCA_020426085.1 Planctomycetaceae bacterium
CATATCTCTCAGCATGTCGACGATATGTCGTTTCTCTATTCCTGTTTTTCCCGTTCGAACAATCATACCCCGGCGATGCTGGAGATGAATTCGGGTGCCTTTCTGCAGGGGCGTCCCTGTATGGGGTCCTGGGTGACGTATGGTCTGGGGACGGAGAATCAGAATCTGCCAGGGTTTGTCGTGATGCATGGTGCCATGCCGCGCGGGGGAAATCCGATCTGGGCGCCCGGGTTTCTGCCCAAAGTCTATCAGCCGACCGCCATCGATGGGCGCAGTCAGCAGCCGATTTCCAATCTGTCGCGATTGACTTCCATGACTGATCGTCAGCAGCGTACCCAGCTGGATCTGTTAAACGAGTTGAACGCCAGCCATCAGAAACTGCGACCCCACGAAGCGGATCTGGCGGCGCGACTGGAATCGTTTGAACTGGCTTACCGGATGCAGACCGCAGCTCCCGAAGCGCTCGATGTCAAAGAGGAATCAGAGACGATTCAGAAGCTGTATGGTGTTGATCAGAAAGAAACCGAACTGGTCGCGCGACAGTGTATCACCGCGCGGCGTATGGTGGAACGAGGTGTACGGTTCATTCAGATCTACGCAGGTACGAATGGGGGAGGCGGAGGAGTCGCGGATGTTCCCTGGGACGGGCACAGTGATATTGGCCTCAATCATCGCATCGCTGCGAAATCGGTGGATCAGCCCATTGGTGCGCTGCTGGCTGACTTAAAGGCCCGCGGACTGCTCGACTCCACGCTGGTGGTCTGGGGAGGTGAGTTCGGTAGAACCTCGGATTCCCAGGGAAGTCAGGGCCGTGATCATAATCCGAATGCGTTCACGATGTGGATGGCAGGAGGAGGCATCAAAGGGGGCGTGCAATATGGTGCCAGTGATGACTTCGGCTACAAAGCCGTCCACAATCGCGTGGGCGTGAATGACCTGCATGCGACACTACTGCATCTTATGGGGATCGATCATATGAAACTAACCTACCGCTTTAACGGTCGCGACTATCGTCTGACCGATCTGGGTGGGGAACTGATTCACGAAATTATCGCCTGATGTCACTCTGAAAAATCAACTGTTCTCTTCTTATCGACCGGATGGAATTCCTGCCAACTGGTTGAGCTGGAAGACCAGCATCTCTTTTCGAATGACAGAGATTGACGCTCAATTCGGAAGAATCCGGTAATCTCTATAATTGTTAAAATCGGTGTGTCTATATCCCACATTCTGGACAGGGAAACTGCTCGACTTTACTTTGCGTGCAGATATAATGATATCATGAACCGTCGATGTGATCGTCCTCCTTACGCTTGCCTGTTCTGCCTCCTGTTAACTCTCTTTTTTGCGGGATGTGAACGTAGTGATTCGGCTCCTGTTGCCAAAACAGGGGAGACGCTACCGGTCTTGAATGTGGAGACGTTACAAGTCGCAGAAGAAAACTGGCCGCGCATCGTCCGAAGTCAGGGAAGTCTGTATCCCGATGAAGAAGCGACGCTGGGCATCAAAGTGGAAGGCCGCGTATTTAAAGTACACGTCGACCTGGGAGATGTGGTCAAGCCTGGAGATCCTCTGGTCACCGTTTACCAGGATGACTTCAAACTGCGGGTCAAACAGGCAGAGGCTCAATTAGCCCAGGCCCGTTCGGCAGTCGGCCTGAAGCCCGGCGATTCTGTTGAAAACCTGGTTCCGGAAAAATCACCCCCTGCCAAAGAACAACAGGCAGAGTGGGATGAAGCGAAAGCCAATCTGGAACGCGCCGAAGTGCTGTTTAATAAGAAGGTGATGGGGCAGGCCGAATACGATCAGATTGTCTCACTCGAACGAGTGGCAGCCGCCCGTTACGATTCCGCACTCAATGGTGTGCGGGAAAAAATGGCGAATATCACAGTTCAGCAGGCGCAGCTGGATCTGGCACAGGAAGACCTGGATAATACAGTCCTGAAAGCATCCTACACAGCAGTCGTGCAAAAGCGTCTGGTCGCTCCGGGCAGTTATATCAAAATGGGTGACCCGCTGCTGGTGCTGGTGCGGATTGATCAATTGCGTTACCGGGGAACGGTTCCCGAACGTCTATCGACGCAACTCAAGGTAGGTCAGCCTGTCGAACTGGATATTGAATCACTGGAGACAAAGCAGTCCAAAGTGACACGCATCAGCCCCTTTCTGGATCAGATGAGTCGCGCCCTGCTGTTTGAAGCAGTCGTCGATAACAGCCAGCACGCGTTGCGGGCCGGTCTGTTTGCCGAAGGGCAGATCATTGTCGATCCCGATCAGAAAGCGATGGTGGTTCCCCTGTCCGCAGTAGTGCAGTTTGCCGGAACTGAGAAGGTGTGGAAAGTCGAAGATGGCAAAGTCAAAATGCAGGAAGTGCTGCTGGGAGAACAGCGGGGGGAACGAATTCGTATTTTAGAAGGATTGAAACCCGGTGATCAGATTTTACTGAATGCCCGGGAAGGGCGGCCGGGCATTCTTGCTGATTCGAAACCATTGCCGAGTGAAGTACAGAAAACACAAATCTAAGCGCATTCTGAAAATCGAATTCTGCTTTCGCATAGAGGGAATCGACGTTGTACTGGTTAGCGGAAATCTGTGTCAAAAGACCGGTCTTCGCATTAATGCTGATTATGGCATTAGTGGTCGCGGGGGTTGTTGCATTTCCCGAACTGGGAGTCGACCGGTTTCCGAACATGGATATGCCCTCGATTTATATTCGTACCAATTATCCTGGTGCGGCGTCGCAGGAAGTCGAATCAGAAGTCAGCGCGGTGATCGAAGACGCGGTCGCGACGGTGGCCGGCATTGATGAACTGCGTTCCATTTCACGTGACGGCCGTTCGTTTGTGATCATCACATTCAATCTGAATCGCAATGTGGATGCCGCAACTCAGGATGTGCGCGATGCCGTCTCGGGAGTCATGAATTTACTCCCCCCGAATATCGATCCTCCCATCGTGCAGAAGCGGGACCTGGAATCATCGCCAATCATGACGCTGGCGGTCTCCGGGCCGCGAACTTCGCGCGAACTCTATCTGTTTGCAGACCGCTATGTCAAAAATGTGATAGAGTCGTCACCCGGAGTGGGTGAAGTCCAGATAGCCGGTGCAGCAGACCGGGCTGTGAAAGTCGATATCGATGCCGATCGCCTGGCCGCCTATCAGATGTCGATCCTGCAGGTGCGTGATGCGCTGGTCAGGCAGAATACGGAAGTGCCCGGCGGGAGACTGGATCAGGGATTCCGTGAGCGATCACTGCGAACAATGGGCCGCGTAGCCGAGTCGGATCAGTTCCCTGACCTGGTCGTGGAAACGATTAATGGTACACCCGTTCGGCTGGCGGATCTGGGGACGGTGATCGATGATACGAAAGAAGTTCGCACGATTGCGCGGCTGAATCAGAAACCAGCTGTCGTGTTGGAAATCCAGAAACAATCTGGCGAAAATACGGTCGCGGTTGTGGAAGGCATTAAGAAAATGCTGCCCCGCAGTCAGGAACTGCTGCCCGATGATGTGAAGGTCAGTATCGTTCAGGATCAGTCTCGCTATATTGTCACCGCGCTGCACGAACTGGAGCAGCATTTGATCTCCGGTAGTATTTTAGCCTGTATTACCGTGTTGATTTTCATGCGTTCGTGGCGTTCCACCGTGATTGCTTCCGTGGCAATTCCTGCATCGATTATTTCCACCTTCGCGTTTATGAAACTC
>JAGQQP010000504.1 GCA_020426085.1 Planctomycetaceae bacterium
AAGAAGAAGAACGACGGGTATGACAGTTTGGCTGAATGAAATTTCATTTATTCGCAAAGATTACCTGAAAATCCATAACACCGGCTGACTCAAACTTTCCCTACCTGCTCTCAACCGCTGAATAAAAATAGTCCTGAAAATGTATCTTGACCTGCCGGTACGGTTTTGGAAACTGCGTTGAAGTGTGTCGCGCGCGTGTCCAGTTCTGTGAGCAGTAGAAAACTTCGCACCTGCGCGGGAGAGCACCATAAAAGTCCCTTTGTAAAACACCCTGGCATCAGCCAGCACTGCCACCTGTTCCCGATGAGCAGTTCCAATACCTGCGGGTCGACACCTTTCGGCGCGACATCGCTTCGCAGTGGCAAGCTGTCCGCCAGCTTCACACCGGTATCGCGGGATATCGCCTTGACTGGTGAACGCCGTTCGCGAGAATTTTCAAATCGCAGGCAGCGCGTGAGAGCGCTTCCGTTCAGAAATCCGACAGAGAGATACGAGAGCATCACAGACCAGCATCCCATGAAAAGTCACCTCCTTTGAACGGACATTGGGAATGGCGTCAGCCCCGCCTGTACATCAGGCAGGACCTCAAAACAGAGCCTGCGAATTCTAACCGAATGTCACAATCTACCTGCAGATAAACAGCAGTCAGTAGTGCTCAGGTCAGTAAGTCCTTTGTTATAAATGGCTTTCGTACTGAATTTCTAAGCTGCTATGTGAACATTAATTACCATGGATATCTGCCAAGGTTCATCAAGTATTCTTTGTATCTACTCCAGCTTACGGTAGTATACACGTTACTAAACTGAATGTGTCCAATTGTTACGACAGCGTGATTCGCAACCGGATAATACCCATGTTCCCATTCCACTGGCTCAGTACTCTCCAGAAGCAATCTCGCAGCCGTTTCAGGCAGAGCACCCGCGCCAGACTTCACCGGAACCGGCTTGCCTGCACCCCCTGTATCGCGCGCGCCACTCCCCGCCATGCGGTCGAGCTGCTGGAAGACCGTATGCTGCTGACCGCCTTCACGGTGGTCAATACAAACGACTCAGGTGAGGGCAGTCTGCGGGCAGCCATCGAAGCTGCCAATGCGAATGCAGGGGCAGATACGATCTCCTTTGAAACCTCACTCAGGGGACGGACGATTGTGCTCGGAGATGAGTTGCAGATCACCGATGATCTGACCATCACAGGTCTGGGCGGTCTACTCACAATCGATGGAAACTATGACAGCCGAATTTTTAATATTCATGCAGGCGATGCAGAGACCACGATCGAGGTTTCCATCAGTGGCCTCAACCTGATAAGGGGCTACGCTGAAAAGGGCGGAGCAATTCTGAGTCATGGAAATCTGACTTTGTCTGATACTCAACTTTACTTCAATGAAGCATCGAGCAAGGGGGGAGGACTCTATCATTCGGATGGTATGCTGTCAGTCACCAATTGCAATTTTTTCAGCAACGATGCTTTGGAGTATGGAGGTGCCATCAGTGCACTTAACTGTTCCATAATCATTAATGACTCCAGCTTTTCTTTTAATACTGCGGAATATGGTGGAGCGTTTTTCGAAACGGCACTCCAGATTCCAATGCCGGAAATATTGATCCAAAACAGCACTTTCATTGAAAACACGTCATTGAAATCAGGGGGTGCTATCTATTCTGGTAACAGTATCATAGATATCAATGATAGTCTGATCTCAAATAATTCATCAGGCTCAAACGGGGGAGGGCTTTGTAACTCGCTTGGGCACATGACGATTACGAACAGTACTGTCTCAGATAATAGCGCACTGAAATCAGGAGGGGGGATTTATACTAACCACGGAGTGATATCAGCGGTTAACAGCACGATATTTCAAAACTCGGCGACAGAATCGGGGGGTGGGATTTACAGTTCAGGGGGAAATATCAAGCTCTCCAACAGTACGCTTTCCGGCAATTCTGCAAACCTGGATGGGGGAGGAGTCTATTTATCTGGCTCTCGAATTTATACGGTTCCTCGTATCGTTCCGATCTGTGGTACAAACGTGATCACTCCTGAGGAAATGAGTTTGCTCATTCCCTCCACCCTGAGCCCGTCTGTAAGTGATCTGGTTGATTGGGAATTATCTTATATCAGTCCATCTCTCAGGACCATTGAAACGTTCAAACCGAAATTCAATCTGGAAAATTGTACCATCGTCAATAATTCCGCATTTGGATCAGGTGGTGGAATTTTCATCTCAGGCAATTCCTATGATGACATGGTAAATAATATTATTGCCGGAAATTCTGCAGAGACTTATCGGCAGGTTTCGAGTAGTATCACAACCGAATTCGAACATCATCCAGGACAGTATTGAGGGGCTGCTGGACCCTGTGTTGCGTGATAACGGCGGTCCCACAAAAACGCATGCATTACTCCCAGGCAGCGCGGCCATTGATGCGGGCGACAATCAGGCCGCCACAGACGCAGGGCTGACCACAGACCAGCGCGGCGGAGACCATCAGCGGATTTATGCAGGCACGGTTGATATTGGTGCGGTGGAATATCACGCCTTGAATCTGGTGGTCGATATACTTTCCGATGAAGATGACGGCGACTATTCCAGCGGTCACCTCTCATTGCGCGAAGCCATCAAACTGGCGAATCAGACATTTGATACCGATCAGATTACCTTCAGTAACTCCCTGGCGGGGGGGACGATATTGCTGGAGAGTGAACTCCTGATTTCAACCGGGATGCACATCGTCGGGCTGGGCGCCGATCAACTCACGATCAGTGGAAATGGAAATTCCCGTATCTTCAATGTCGATGATGGTGACAAAAATACAAACATCACTGTTGAAATCAGTGGTCTCACATTCACGAAGGGATTTGCTGAACTGGGAGCCGCCATTCTGAACTACGAAACGCTTTCGTTGTCTGACAGCATCGTTGTAGAAAATGCAGCGTCCAGTGCTGGAGGGGGGATCTATCACATCGGTGCCTTGTTGACGATTACCGATACTCTGTTCGCAGACAATACAGCAGCCTATGGTGGCGGAATTTATAACGCTACACAGGATTTGATTATTTCGGGGAGCACATTCTTTCGCAATACTGCCACGGAACAGGGAGGGGGAATCTATACCCTGCAGGGAGTCTCCCGCTATGCAGCTCATACTCTACAAGCAGAACTTTATTATCCTATATTAATTCAACCTAATATCCGCTCTTTAGATTACCAGTTTAATCTGGTCACAATGACTGGTACCAGTTTCAGTGAGAATTCAGCAAATCAGGGAGGGGCTTTATACAGTTCTTATATCAGCCCTCCAGACTACTATATTGACTGGTGTACCAACACTCCCATTAGCTCCTCCGTGCTAATGGGAGCTTATCAAAGCGTCAATACCGATCGTTCCCGTTCAGTGTTCACGATTTCCGACTGCACCTTCACAGCAAATACGGCCGTTAATGGCGGCGCTATTTACAATAACCAGGGTGCAATCACAATCACCGACAGCCAGGTCGCTGCCAATACCGCTTTAAATGGGGCGGGTATTTATCATCGCTCTGGTGTGTTCACGATTTCCAACAGCAGTATTTCCGGGAATGTGGCGCAACAGGCTGGTGGCGGGATTCTGGTTCACTCTGGATTGACGGTCGAGAACTCTTCCATCACAAATAATAAAGCCGGGTATGGTGCCGGTATTTACTCTGACGGGAACCTGAAAAT
>JAGQQP010000505.1 GCA_020426085.1 Planctomycetaceae bacterium
CAACGGGTATTCGGAAGAGGCAATCCAGCAGTTACAGAAGACGACCGTTCTGGCCCCCGATGATCCGCGGCCTTATATCGACCTCTCTTACCTGCTGTATGAGAAGAAACAATACACAGACGCGTTGAAGAACCTGGAACTGGGGCTGACTCTGGATCCGACGAACATTCGTGCTCTGATTTTGAAAGGGGAACTGGAGGAACTGGCGGGGCTGAATTCCTCTGCAGTCGAGACCTATCATCGTGTCTTGCAGGTCGAACCTTACAACATCGTCTCACGGCTGAAACTGGCCGGGCTGGAGATCAAGCTGGGAGAACCGAACCGGGCGACGCCAATCCTGCGTCCCATCTGTCATAATACCAGTGCAACCATTGACCAGCGCGCCGAGGCAGAATGGTTACTGGGAATCGCATATGGAGCCGAATCGCGCTGGACGGACTCAGTCGCTTCACTGGAACAGGCGCTCAAGAATCGTGATCAGGTTTCTGCTGACGACTGGTATCGGCTGGCGTATGCCTGTCTGCAGGCCAATCAGATGGAGAAAGTTTATCCGGCGGTGACTCAGGCATTAACCTTGAATCCGATGCATACGGAAACAAATCGCCTCTCAATCTTTCTGACGCAACAGTCCAATCGGATGAATATTCAACAGGCTTCCCTGCACACGCCTCTGCAGCAGCCCGGTTTCATCGGACAGGAGCCGGAACGGATTCCGATTGAAACTTTGCAGCCTCCCCAGGGCTGGGAGCGCGTCAAGAACCACTCGATTTCTGCCGCCAGGCCGCTGGTGCCTTAATCACGGCTGTTCAGGTCGGAATAGATTAACTGTCTAACCTGTCTGATAGAATTCCCCCGAACTTCAGCAGTGATTCAGCATGCTGGAATAGTCGTAATTTCAGTTCATAAAAGGGCTTATTTCGATCAATGACTGCAAATTGCAGAATTTTGATACTTGAAAAAAGATACCACAGGACTAAATGATATACAGACAAAACTTTGCTATAGTATGAAACAATGAATGGTTTTGATTAATTTCAGATGAATTACAAAGACTGTCTCCCACTGAGTTTTTGAATTACTTTCGTTCTTCCGTGTGAATTTACAGGGTAAGAAGGCTTCAGAGAAACTTCAGTGAACGCTTTTCAGTATCAGCAGCGTTACAGCAGTGACAGACCAATGAAAGACGTTTGTATGTTTGAATTTGTTTCCGATGCGCTGAATCTCAAACAGATGGGATCTACCGAAGAGGGTACGCCATCCGTCAGGTCCACCGACTCCCGGGTTGCCTCCTCGCAAATCCTGATGCCCGATGTCGCCAATGATACTCTGCCTTTGACAGGGGGGACGCTGGAACGCGTGGGGATGTCGGGTGTGGAACTGGTATTGCGGTTACGCGACACATCGGGCGAAATCTTTCGCACACCGGCCCGGGCAGATGCTGCTGTCAGCCTGGATGATGAAAACGTCAAAGGCATTCACATGTCACGGTTGTTTCTGAGCCTGAACAATCGACTGGCGGATACCGAACTCACATTGCCTGTGGTCAACCAGATCCTGAAGGATTTCATTCGCACGCATGAGGATATGAGTTCCAGCAGTTATCTGACATTAACCTACGAGCATTCATTGAAACGCCCGGCGTTACTCTCCGATCATGCAGGCTGGCGTGCCTATCCGGTCAAGATTCAAAGTGCCTGCCAGCAAGGTGTGTTTCGGCATCAACTGGAGGTCAGACTGACTTATTCCAGTGCGTGCCCCTGTTCGGCGGCTTTATCACGCCAGTTAATTCAGCAGGCGTTCGAAAATCGCTTCGGCGATCGCAGCGAGCTGACGCATGATGAAATCATGGAGTGGCTGGGCACACCGGAAGCGATCCTGGCAGTACCCCACAGTCAGCGAAGCCATGCGGATGTCTGTGTCGAACTGGAAAGCGACGTCGACGAATTTCCGATCGAGTCACTGATCGATTACCTGGAACGGGTGATTGCCACACCGGTGCAGACCGCTGTCAAACGGGAAGACGAGCAGGAGTTCGCCCGACTCAACGGTGCGAATCTGATGTTCTGCGAAGACGCCGCTCGCAAACTCAAAGGGGCTCTGGAAGGGTATGAAGGCGTGAAAGACTTCTGCGTGGAGATCAATCACCTCGAGAGCCTGCATCCGCACGATGCCTCCGCCGTCGCGATTAAAAATCGCTCCTGATTCCTCTCTGATTCGCAATTTCAAGCCTGCCTCACCGCAGGCTTTTTTTCTGGGATGATTTAAAATCAGCTCAAAGTCGGGGTGTCCCCGCTTTTCTATTTTGACTCGAGTGGCGACTTTTTTCAGCTTGCTTCTTGCCAAGAGTCTGTTGATCCAATAACTTAATTTTATTAAAGAAATTACTTTCGGTTGAGCCCGCAAACGGGTTTTGTAGAAGTGCGGGGCAGAGACTGGTTTCTCGCCCGGTGCAGTTTAATCAGGAAAGCGCAAATGGTTTTGAAACGACTACTGACGATCACCTGTGTCTGTCTGGCTGCTGTCTGGAGTGTAGGAGCGGAAGCGGGCGACAAAGTCATTACTCCCAAAGACGGAGTGATTCATCTGTTTAACGGCAAGAATCTGGACGGCCTGTATGTCTGGAATCGTGACACTGCTTATGAAGATCCACGTAAGATCTTTACCGTGAAAGACGGCATGCTGCATATTTCCGGCGACGGATACGGTGGCCTGATCACGAAGAAGGATTACCGCGATTATCACATGGTCATCGAATTCAAATGGGGTGAAAAAACCTGGGGCAAGCGGGAAGACCGTGCCCGTGATTCTGGCGTACTGATTCACTGCCATGGTCCGGACGGCGGTTACGGCAATACCTGGATGGCTTCCATCGAAGCACAGATCATCGAAGGGGGCGTCGGCGATATTCTGGTCTTAACGGGGAAAGATCCCAAGACCGGCGAGACACTGCCTACTTCTTTGACCACAAAAATTACCAAAGACCGTGATGGTGAAAAAGTCTGGAAAAAAGACGGCGAAGAAATCACATTGAGCGCCGGTCGCATCAACTGGTGGGGACGTGACCCTGACTGGGCGGACAAAGTTGGCTTCCGTGGCAAAGATGACGTCGAAAGCAAGTTCGGCGAATGGACGCGGATGGATGTCATCTGTAAAGATGGCGAGATTGAATACCTGGTCAACGGCGTTGTCGTGAATGGCGGCTATAACGCCAAACCTGATCACGGCAAACTGCTGGTGCAGACCGAAATGGCCGAGATGTGGGTTCGCAAATGGGACCTGTATCCACTGGGCAAAGCACCCGAGTACAAGAAGGACTAGACTGTGTCCAGTTTTGCTGTAGCGTTTCCAGGGCTGTTTGGCCCGAGTTTATTAGATTGAGAGACGCTATACTTAAATGTGATGCGCTCTAATTTCAGTCCCTATAAAATCAGCCCTGCTGCGGTGATGACTGCAGCAGGGCTTTTTTGATGCGCGGAGAAGAGTTTAGTCTGCGAATCCCTGTTATTTTTTCATCGTCATCGGGGAGTCGTCGGTGTCTGCCAGTTCGGGAATTTCTTCCTGCATGACAGTAAACATCTCGGCGACTTCGGGTTTGAAGACATCGCCGATCAGGATGTCGACCAGGTTCGATTTGAATTGCGGGTACTGTCTGAGGAAGTTTCCGAAGCTGAAACCGGGTGTGTAGAACGCGTAAAC
>JAGQQP010000506.1 GCA_020426085.1 Planctomycetaceae bacterium
CTGAGCTGAATATCCGTGGGATACACGTTCAACTTGACCATTTTAGGGGCTGGTTTTGCGGGAGCCGCCGGTTTGGGTTCAGCAGGTTTAGCAGGAGCAGCCGGCTTTGTTTCTGCTGGTGTTGCAGGTGCAGGCTTTGTTTCTGCCGGTTTTGCTGGAGCGGGAGTCGTTGCCGCTGCGGGCTTCGTCTCAGCTGGTTTTGCTTCCGCGGGCTTTGCTGGAGCCGGCTTGGCTGGTTCGGGTTTTGCCGGTGCTTTCTCATCTGCCAGTGAGAGAGAGAGTCCGCTGGCTAAAATCACCAGAGAGAGAACACTGCCTGTTAATAGTCGATGACGCCACATAATTAAAAACCTTTATTCGTCAACAAAATCCAGTTGATGAAGGTAATAAACTGAAAAAAGTATTTTGAAACTGCGAGCTTAGTCCCGTTTATTTCGTGCCAGATTCGAGTCGCTTCTGTGCTTCCAGTCTGAGTTGTTCGAGTCTGGTGAGCCGTTTGGGAGCTTCTTTCTTGGGCTCTTCTTTTTTCGCTACCGTAGCAGGTTTAGCCGGTTCATCTTTCTTGGGAGGAGCCGGTTTATCAATTCGCAATTCGGTGCGACCGGTTGTATGTACAACGGTTTCGCCGTTGACGGGAATTTCCACCTGACAGAACAGGCTCTTATGACGTCCCTGTGGTGAAGCCGGATCCGTTTTGACTTTAAAGATCAGTTCTTTGCTCTCTTTATTGAAAGTGATATCTTCAGTCGTCACTTTCGGAGGCAGGCCGACCAGTTTGATCTTGGCATCACCTTCAAACGGGTTCTTCATACTGACTTTGCAGATGATTTCGGTTTCCTGGCCCTGTTCGACAGCAGTTCGTGCCAGATCGAGATCCACAAAGGAATCTGCTACTTCCAGTGGAGCAAGCTGAGACGAAACCCAGGCATTTCCGCCGACATTGGCGGAGCCTATGACAAAGACCTTCCATTTTTTCATTTCTGCATTGCCGTTGGCATTGAGTGGATAGAAGGCTTCAGTTTGTCCCTTGGGAATCGTTACCCGGCTGGAAGCACCGACTCCAGGTGGACGGAAAGGAAACTGCAGCGTAATCGGTTCGTCAAAACCTTCTTTTCGTGTCGCCACAACTTTCAGCTGCATGGAGCCATTCCGAGCTAATGGTGCTTTCGGCTCGACAATATCCAGTTTAAAGGGGAGTTCTTCTACAACGGCGACGGGAATCTGAGCGACATCTTTCATCCACAACAGCTGATTGTTACGGACACGCACCAGGTCAGCCCGGTTGGTGAATACTCCGGAAATATTCTGTTTGGGATCAACATGACGCCCCGTGAGTTCGATCAGTTGACCTTCGATGGGGGCATCAGCGGCAGCTTCGAAGACAACGGGCATCGTGGTCAGGTTGGCAGCCATCGGTTCAGCAACGACATTCACCCCTTTGGGGAAGTTTGAGGCATCAAGGGCAATTTCACCACCGAAGTTGGTCCGCTGGGCACTGACCACGGCAGCAAAGCGATTACCGCGTGCGACCACAATCCTCTGTCGTTCCTGCGAATAACGGGCATTACGGGGAATTCCCAGCTCCAGGGCAGGTGAGACGGGTAACATTTCGATACGGTACACAAAATCTTCACCTCCACGTGAGAGGTGGTCTGTTACGGAGATAAAGTATTCCCCGTCAGCCGGGAATTTGTAACGGAAGTAGCTGTCCGGTCCTCGGGAGTCATCGTTGCCACCAAGCCGCTGTGATTTTTCGTTGTACAGATTTACGACAGGGTCCAGTGGAGAACGAATCCGACGTGCATAACATTCGATTTCCAGAGTCTGGTCTTTTTTCGCCTGGAATTTGAAGAAGTCGATATCGCCTTCTTTTTCAATGATTCCGTTGAATGCATTCGGTAATGCTGCTGCAGATGCCGATTTGAGATCATTGTTGGGTTCCTGTTCCATGGAGTTACCATGGGGGAAGAGTCGGAAAACGTTTCCTGAGGGGGCACTACCGCCAGCGTCGGAGGCAAACAGTTCGAATTCCGCATCCGGTTTATCGGGGAGCTGGAATTCCTGTACCAGGTTTTCAACGGTGTTTCCTTTGAAGGTGACCTGCTGCTTTGTACCCAGTTGGCCTCCCGCCGGATAAACGGCTGTGGGGCGCGGGTAAGTTCCTACGTGCAGTCGGTAGAAAGCAGCACCGTTTCCACCATAAGAGCTGTCACGGACGAGAATGGTATATTTCCCGTCTGCAGGAGCAACTACCGAAATGGCCGCATCATTTCGCAGCAGAGGCAGGTCGTCTTCTGCTTTAAGTTCAAAGCGTTTTTCATCCAGAATCGAGATGTACGGATCAAACAGAGTGGTTGCCAGACGAATGCCTTCAATTTCTGCTGAGATCCGCTGGCCCTTTTTCGCGGTCACCACAAAGTGGTCCACATCTTCGTTCTGAACCACTCCAGTCACGGTATGATTCAGTTCGATTGCCTGAGGTGTTTCGAATTCGCTGTTCGGTTCTTTTTCTTCAACTTCAGGGAACTGTCCGACCCAGAATGTTTTGTAGTCGGAGATGCCGCTTTTCGTGCGAACCTGAAACGTGTGTTCGCCCAGGGCACAGTCGGGGGCAATCTTGACGATGGCGGTACAGACATTTGCATTTTTGGGATCGGCTTTAACTTCCTTGAATTCAAAGCCTTTTTTGTAGGACAGAATTTCGACGGCATCGGAAAGCCGGGCACCAATAAAGGTGAGACTGACCTCTGTTCCTCGTTGACCTCCTCGCGGACGAACGTAGTTCAATCCCGGGTCAGCAGCCCATGCTGGAGCAGCCAGCAGTAAGCCCATTGCAATTGTCAAAATTCCGGTGCAAACAGACCTGTACTTCTGCAGCATCACGGTTCCCCCCTTGGAATGTTGATGTTCGAGAATCAGTTTTAGTTCCGTCTGAATAAGAATGTCAGCACGGGGACAGGGTCCCCATGCTAACGGTTCTCATTCAATTCAATATCAATTTACCTGGCGGTGATTAAACCAGCAGGTCTTTGATGACTTTACCGCCATCGACGATTTCAATCGGACGATCGCCGGGAGCCATCAGTTCTTTGTCAGCAACAATGCCCATGCAGTGGTAGATGGTGGTTGCCCAGTCCATTACAGACAGTGGGTTGTCTTCGGGTTCGCTGGCAATAGCATCTGACGAACCATAAATATTTCCACCTTTGATTCCACCTCCGGCCATGACGACACTGAAGACTTTCGGCCAGTGGTCACGACCAGCAGTTGCGTTGATTTTTGGAGTACGACCGAATTCACTACAGACACAGACCAGAGTGCTGTCGAGCAATCCGCGATCATAGAGGTCTGTAATCAGAGTCGAAAATGCCTGATCGAAGGAAGGGACATTGTTTTCGATACCGGTCTGAATCCGGTCGTGCATGTCCCAGCCACCGTAAGTCATTGTGACGAAACGTGCTCCGGCTTCTACCAGACGACGGGACAGCAGCATGCGGGCACCTGCCTGATTGCGTCCATAGGCGTCTCTGACTTTGGCATCTTCCTTATCCAGGTCAAACGCTTCCTGTGATGCTTTAGAAGAGACCATGTCATAGGCCTGTTTGTAGAAGGTATCGACGGCATCAAGTGAGTCTGCTTTTTCCTTAGAAACGAAATGATCATTCACAGCGCTCAACAGCGAACGA
>JAGQQP010000507.1 GCA_020426085.1 Planctomycetaceae bacterium
CGATAGCGAAACGCATACAGGGTGCGTCGGTTTCTCTGGCGGGGCAGAGGCATCGGCTGATACGCGGGAGCCACTGATCCCATGATGTGACGTGGCTGCAGAGCGACTTCCCAGTTGATTTCCGGAAAAACGCCCGGCCCACCCATTTCGGGATTCAGCTCGCCCGTCATAGAGAGCAGGGAATCGCGAAGCTGTTCTGCAGTCATTCTGCGAGTGGGGAAATGAGAGAGCAGTCGATTATTCGGATCGACTGTTTGAACTCGTGCCGCATCCACAGGAAAACTGCTCTGTTGATATGTGTCGGACGTCATGATCAGATGATGCAGTTGTTTGATCGACCAGCCATGATCCATGAACCAGGTCGCGAGCCAGTCCAGGAGTTCCGGGTGAGAAGGTTTCGCGCCTTTCTGACCGAAGTTGTTGGGGGTGGCGACCAGTCCAGTGCCGAAATGCATCTGCCAGATGCGGTTCACAATGACCCGTGCGGTCAGAGTATTGTTCGAGCTGGCAATCCAGCGAGCCAGAGCCAGGCGTCTGCCTGCGGTTGACTGGGGAATGGTGTTCCAGGCGTTGGGTTCGCTGGTACTGTTAGAACCGGCCATCGCACTTAGGACTCCCGGGGTCACTTTGTCTGTCGGTGCCGTAATTGCTCCGCCAGCGAGGATGAAGGTCTGTTGGATTTCACCCTGCTGTTGTTTTGCATTCGGGATGAGGTTGACTGTTTTAGTTGAACGGTAATTGTTGGGAGGTCCATTATAACCGCTGAACGCGTAAGGTTCGTATCGTTTCAGTTCCCGCTCGAAATAATCGATGCGTTTGTTATTGATTTTCAGCAGACTCTTTTCGAGTTCGGTTAAGCCAAACCATCTCTGAGGGGGGCGTTTGTCGGCGGCCACCTGTTTGAGGTTTTTGTAACCGTTTTCTTTGAGCCAGGCAGCGATTGCGGCGTCTGTTTTTTCTTTGAACTGCTGTTGCTGTGCCTGGGTTTCTGCGAGCAGTCGTTCAGTGCGGGCTTTCATGTCGGCAAAGCCGGAGATATTTTCGTATGGCTGATATTCGACTTTGCGATCCGCGAACTGAACCGGAGCGAAGACAGCCTGAATGCGGTAATAATCGCGGGTCGGGACCGGGTCGAATTTGTGATCGTGACATTTGGCACAACGAAAACTGTGTGCGAGAAAACTGACGCCTACACTTTGGGTGATGTCATCCAGGAAGAGTTGTCGTGTGACTGCGGCGACACTCATTCCCGTATGTTCCCAGGGGCCGCTGCGGAGGAAGCCGGTGGCGATCAGCAGTTCTGAATCGTCTGGATCCAGTTCATCGCCGGCCAGCTGTTCGATGATGAACTTGTCATAGGGTTTGTCAGCATTAAAACTGCGCACCAGGTAATCGCGATAACGCCAGGCATTGGGACGTTCGTAATCGTTGGCAAATCCGCTGGTGTCGGCATAGCGGACAACATCGATCCACATCTGTGTCATCTGCTCGCCGTACTGAGGGCTCTCCATCAGTTGTTTGATGAACTTCGACCAGCTGCGTTGATCTGGAGCGTTTTCGAAATCGCGAATCTGTTTCAAGGTGGGAGGCAGCCCGGTCAGATCATAGGTGGCGCGACGAATGAGTGTTTTTTTCTCTGCAGGGGGAGAAGCAATCAGTTGCTGTTGTTTGAGTTTCTGCTGAATGAAGGCATCGATCGGATTTCGCTGGGAGCTCTGTTTCTTAGAGAGTGCCTGCCAGGGAACCGGCGAACGTTGTATGGGCTGATAGGCCCAGATGTCTTCCGGCTCATAAGTTCGATTGGTCCAGGTCGGGCTCTGTCCTCCTGAGGTGGACATGGCGATGGCTGTGTTTTTGCTGGATATGGCTGAGTCGGATGCGGGGAGTTCTCTCTCCGTCCAGACGGCACCTTCCGAGATCCACTGTTTCAGGTCTGCGATTTCCGCTGCCGTCAGACGATTGCGTTCCTGAGGCGGCATCTGGAGGCTGTCGTCTTTCCAGGTGACCGCTTTCCAGAAGGGGCTCTGTTCAGGTTTGCCGACGATTACCGCCGGTTCACCTGATTCACCCCCCTTGATCAGTGACTCCCGCGTCAGCATGTTGTACTCCCCTTTGATATCATCAGGAGTACTGCCGTGGCAGCCCAGGCACTTCTGTTCCAACAGGGGGCGAATCTTCTGAAGGTAGAATTTCTCGTGCGCGGTAAGCGGGGCTTCTTCTGCTGAAGCAGTAACACTAAATAGCAGGCTCATGAGCAGAGCAATACAGAAGCTGCAGCTCAATGTCCGCGCCGTGAGAGCAGAAGGAACGTACATGGAGGATTCTCTCAAAGTCAGGTGAGAAATTCGGAATGAGATTGAAGTTGACTTATCTATCAGGGTACTGGGCGGAGCCTGAGAAATCAATTTCATTTTGACCTGAGTCAATGGCTTTGTCACAAACATACACTGCGTTTTCTCTAAACAAAGTTGTGTATTTGGGTGGGAAGGCGAACAGTGTTGCGATACGATAAACTTCAATCCACTAAAACAGTGGCCATTCTGCATTGATGTTCCATTTTCAGAGAAGGTAAATCATGAGTATTAAATATAAGGTGCTCGGCTGGGGGTTATGTTTGTGTGCCGTCAGTTTCCTGGGGGGACAGAGTGAAGTTCTGGCTCAAAAGGAACTCCAGCCTGCCAAGCCAAAAACATTACCCAAACCACTGCCCAAAGCGGGCAGTGTTACCGATGGCGCGATCGTAAAAATTTCTCCTGAGGATGCACTACATCCCGGTTATACATCTCTCTTTAACGGCGAAGATTTTACCGGCTGGAAAGTTCCGGAAGGGGACAACGGTCACTGGAAAATTGTGGAAGGCGTGATCGACTATGATGCGCAGAGCGAAGCCAAAGGAGATAAGAATCTCTGGACAGAAAAAGAGTATGGCGATTTCATTTTGAGCCTCGAATGGCGGATTAAAGAAACAACGGGCCTGTATAAAGTGCCCATCGTTTTAGCCGATGGTTCAGAACTGAAAGATGCTAAAGGGAATGTGATCACGGTTGAGCTTCCGAATGCCGACTCGGGAATTTATCTGCGAGGCACTCCCAAAGCACAGGTCAATATCTGGTGCTGGCCCATTGGTTCGGGGGAAGTTTACTCGTATCGTCGTAATCAATCGGTTTCACCGGAAGTCCGGGCTGGTGTGACTCCTAAAACTAATGCTGACAAACCAGTGGGTGAATGGAATAAATTCATCATCATCATGGTCAAGGATCGCCTGACGGTCATTCTGAATAACGAAATGGTCCTGGAAAATGCACAGCTGCCAGAAGTACCTGAGAAAGGGCCGATTGCCTTTCAGCATCATGGCGGAAAATTGAAAGACGGAACATTCAGTCCCGCCAGCAGTCTGATGCAGTTTCGCAATATTTATATCAAAGAACTTGATTAACTCCCGATTGATTCTACTGAATTGATCCTTTACGATTGAACCCGTCTACTGGAACGACAGTGTCTTCAGCAGACGGGTTTTTTCTTTTGAAGATTCACGGGTGAAGCAACGATGATGCAGAATTTTCGGATCTCCTGGTGGTGTCTCGGCTGGTGTCTGCTGATGCCAGGTTTTGTACTGGCTCAAAAGACGGGTGATCCCTTCCGGGAATTTATTCGTCCCACTGAGCCGCTCACTTCC
>JAGQQP010000508.1 GCA_020426085.1 Planctomycetaceae bacterium
CAGTCAGCTTCTGAAGCATTTCAGCGAGTTTGCGGTTGGTTCCTACCGGAACCGTACTTTTGATAATGACGATCGCGTCCTCAGCCAGCAGGGGGGCAAGCGATTCGGCTACTTTCCAGATACTCTGGAGATTGGCAGATCCATCTTCCTGTTGTGGAGTTCCCACTGCTATAAAAATACACTTGGAATCAGGGATGGTCTCATCGTAGCTGGTCGTGAATGAAAGCCGTCTTGCTTTCGAATTACGTTTCACCATTTCTTCGAGTCCAGGTTCAAAAATGGGAATCTCACCCGCTTTCAGTCGCTGAACTTTCTTTTCATCGATATCAATACAGGTTACATGATTACCGCTTTCAGCAAAACAAGTGCCTGTCACCAGTCCCACGTAGCCAGTACCAATTACAGCAATTTTCATTTTATTCTCGTTTTGAAAGATTGAGTTACAGAGTGCAGAATGTCGGGCAGGCGGTTCTAATCGCGAAATGCATAGTGATATCACTAATTATGAATTTAAGCGGTTGCCATACTGCTGGTCGTAATATTTCATATACTGTCCCGAGCGAATTCGATTGACCCACTCAGGGTTATCAAGATACCACTGAACCGTATCTTTCAAGCCAGTATCAAATTTGGTCTCAGGCTTCCAGCCTAATTCTGCTTCTGCTTTACTGCAGTCAATCGCATAGCGTAAATCATGCCCTGGCCGGTCCGTGACATATTTGATTAATGATTCTGGTTTCCCGAGGATACTCAATAACAGTCTGGTGATCTCAATGTTCTGCATCTCCGCATTGCCACCGAAGTTGTAGACCTGACCGGTTTCCCCTTTTCTTAAAGCGGCATCAATTCCTCGGCAATGGTCAATGACATGAATCCAGTCTCTGACATTCGTTCCTTCGCCATAAATTGGCAGTGATTTATCTTCCTGCGCATTAGAGATGAATAGCGGGATCAGTTTTTCCGGAAACTGGTAGGGGCCGTAGTTATTGGAACAGCGGGTAATGATGGCAGGGAAGTCAAACGTTTTAATATAACTTCTTACCAACAGGTCGGCAGAGGCCTTCGAGGCGGAATAAGGGCTGTTGGGCGCAATCGGAGTTGTTTCCGTGAATAAACCCTCTGGTCCCAGGCTGCCATAAACCTCATCGGTTGAAACCTGCACATAGCGACCAATGTTTCGACTGCGTGCCGCATCCAGCAGGACCTGAGTTCCTACGATATTAGTATGAATAAAGGGACTGGAATCAAGAATACTGCGATCCACATGTGACTCGGCAGCGAAGTTAATCACGGCATCGAAATCGTTGGAATTGAACAGGGCGTTCACAAAATCGGCGTCTGTAATGTCCCCTTTGACAAAGGTGTATCCAGAGTGGGATTCATATTCTTTCAGGTTTTCCAGATTGCCGGCGTAAGTTAACTTATCGAGGTTGGTGACTGATATATCCGGGTATTCTGAGAGTTGGTATCGGATGAAATTTGAACCGATAAATCCACAGCCTCCAGTCACTAAAATCTGTTTCATGAGAGTATCCATTCTTCTGAAAGAAATAAAATTCAGGGCTCGCGGTGCAGACTGAAATCATTCGATTTCATCGGTTGAGCTCTCAGTATCTATTGTTGGTTGAATATTGTTTTCAGGAGTGCTGACGGGGGCCTCATTCTCAGATTCGTCAACAATTTCCGCAGGGATTCTAGCCAGCGAGACCAGTTTGTCATTGGCATCAAGTGTGATGACTCTGACTCCCTGTGTGTTTCGACCGACCTGACTGATCTCACAGCCTCTGACCCGTTGGATTTTCCCACTTGTCGTTACCATCAGGACTTCATCATCTTCTGCAACCGGAATAATATCGACGGCTTTGCCATTGCGTGCGGAAGTCCGGATATCACGAATTCCCTTTCCACCACGTCTCTGACGACGATAATGCATTCCGCTGCGGGTTTCCTGCTCATCATCGGAATTTTCGTCCGAGTCAGAATCTGATTCTGCAGTGAGTTCCTCTTCATTTTCCGGAACTTCCTCTTCATTTTCTTCGGCAGCAGGGATAAAGCCAAAGGGGGTTCGTTTTCCGTAGCCATTTTCGCAGACTGTCAGTAGACAGGTTTCCGGATCGGCGATGACCATGCCGATAACGTGTCCCGACTTCGAAAGCTTGATGCCTTTCACACCACGCGTATTTCGTCCCATGCTGCGGGCATCTGTTTGTGCGAAACGGATCGCCATTCCATCAGAAGTTGCCAGCAGCAGGTCTTCACCTGGTGAAACAATTAACGCTTCTACCAGTTCGTCGTCTTCATCCAGCTTGATCGCAATGATGCCCCCCTTCTGCGGACGCGAGTAAGCAGAGAGCGGGGATTTTTTGATGATCCCGTTTCGTGTTGCCATCACGAGGAAGCGTTCTTCGTCAAATTCCCGGACAGCCACACAATTCGAAACGGCTTCGTCTTCCTGAAGAGAGAGCAGGTTGACGAGTGCACGCCCCTTGGCTGTGCGTCCCTGAAGTGGAAGATCATAGACCTTCTGCCAGTAAACGCGGCCTCGATTTGTGATAAACAGCAGGTAGGAGTGCGTGCTGGCAACAAACAGATGCTGAATAGGATCTTCCTCATCAGTCTTTGCCCCTTTGACCCCTTTACCACCTCGGTTTTGTGCCTGGTAGGTATTCAGTTGGGTTCGTTTGATGTAACCCCGCTGGGACAATGTCACAACCATTGGTTCTTCAGTGATCAGGTCATCGCGATTGACATCGGTCAGTTCATCATCGGTAATATCGGTACGGCGTTTGTCCGAATACTTCTGCTGGAGCAGCAGCATGTCTTCCCGGATGACGGCTCGGATATGATCTTCATCTGACAGCAGGTACAGATATTCGGAGATGGCTTTGAGGAGTTCCTGGTGTTCGCCACTCAGCTTTTCCCGTTCCAGATTAGCCAGCGAACCAAGCTGCATGGAGACAATGGCTTCCGCCTGATTGGCTGACAGCGAATAATATTCATGAACCCCCTGCTCATTCTGATATTCTTTGAACCCGTCTTCGCCCAGTGCGCGTTCGATCAGTTTGCCGTCGACCTGCAGGCCCTGCAGTCTGATTTTCGCTTCGGCCCGGCTGGGGGAGTTTCGAATGGTCTTAATGACTTCGTCGATATCAATCTGTGCGATCATCAGCCCTTCAACGGTGTGTTTTCGTTTGCGGGCTTCAGCAAGCAGGAATTCGGTACGACGGCGGATCACGTCAATTCGATGCAGGATAAACTGTTGAATCAGTTCTTTGATCGAAAGGGTCTCGGGCCGGTTTCCGACCAGAGCCAGTAGAATAATACTGAAAGTGCTCTGCAGCGGGGAGAATTTAAAGAGTTGTGCCAGGACCACTTCTTTATCTGCATCCCGTTTAAGGATGATCTGCAGGTGTACTTTCCAGGGAGGGACATTTCTGTCTGTTAAGTCAACGATGCGCGAAATCCCCTTCACCCGGTCGTCGCGGACCAGCGTTTCGAGTTTCTCACGGATGCGGTCCCGTGTTTCCATATACGGAATTTCGGTCACGACGATCACGTCGGATTGTTTTTCGGTTTCGAAATGGGTTCGTGCCCGGAGTGTGATGGTGGAGCGACCTGTCGCATAGCCTTTGCGAATGCCATAGCGTCCACAGATAATTCCCCCTGTA
>JAGQQP010000509.1 GCA_020426085.1 Planctomycetaceae bacterium
GCTTCGTTGGCACCAACCGGTTCCAGCGGAGGCACGCCGGTTTTCTGAGGATCGGTATCGTTGATGTCGCCCCCCAGCCCTTTGGCACGGAGTACGATCACCAGACGATATTCTTTCACGTGCCTTACGAAGACTTCTACGCCGGGAATTTCGATTTTGTCGAGCTTCTTGCAGAGCTCGGCACCGATCTCGCTGGCAATTCGACCAGCGCGACGGTCGGTGATGTTTCCGTCATCGTCGAGGGTACAGAAGTTGCCGCGAATAGCGACATCATCGGGACCGAGTTCAAAGTCGATGCCCAGAGCTTCGAGTACGCCACGACCAATATTAAATTCGAGGGGATCATAGCCGAACAATCCCAGGTGACCGGGTCCACTACCAGGAGTGATGCCGGGAATCACGGGGATACTGCGTCCCAGGGTTCCCTTTTTCGCAAGGTCATCCAGGTTGGGCGTGTTCGCGGTTTCCAGTTCGGTTTTTCCGCCCGGTTCCAGAGGCAAGCCCCCCAGACCGTCCGAAACGAGTAGCACAATTTTGGAATCATTCTTCTTTTGCAGTTTTTTCATTAACGCGTGCAGGTCTGCCATCGCAATCTCAATACCTTATGATGGAACGTTTATAAAGTGAGTGGTCCACAAAAGTGAACCAATACTGATAGAGGGAAGCTATACAATACAGAAATCCCAGCCGGTTGTTAAGCAGTACGCCGCGACATTCAGGGATCGGGCGTCAATTGAGGCGTGTTCTGCTTTAAACCGGCGGCATCGACCCATTTCTGGAAGAAGCTCAGGCTTTCGGTCGCCATCAGCTCGGCATTATAGAACTGACGAACACGTTCATACCCCTGCCGGGCCAGCTGGAGACGGTATTCCCGGTCCTGATAAAGGCGTTCCCAGGCATCGGCGAGCGCCTGAGGATCTCCGGGGGGGACCAGCAGGCCGCCTGCAGTCTGTTCGATCAGTTCCGGGAAGGCACCATGGGCCGGCTGAACGACGGGGACCCCGTTCGCCATTGCTTCCAGAACGAACAGTCCCTTGGGTTCGTGGTAGTCGGTCGGAACCGAAAGCACCGACAGACTCTTGTAGAACGCGATTTTTTCTTCGCGCGTATCGGGACTGCCCCAGTATTTGTAGGACTCGTTAAGAGCGGGCAGATTTTTTGTCGTCTCGTGAAAGTACGCTTCACTTTCTTTGCCCAGGAAACCGCCAACACACAGGCGACTGTCGGGATGGGCTTTGTGAAAGATCTCAAACGCTTCTACGACGTTGTGGAGTCCTTTCTCTTTGCAGATCCGGGCGAAGAAACCGATGGTGAAGGGCTCGTCCGTGTGATCAGCGGGGGTGCCGTCGTGACCTTCCAGATTGATGCCCAGCAGCACTTTATGAATGTGATCGAGGGGCACATCCAGGTAATCGGACATGAACTCGCGATAGTAGTCGCTGTGAACCAGCACGCCATCCACCTGCTGCACATTGTTGCGAATCAGTTCCAGCGAACGGCTGCGATAAGGTTCCCCCAGTTCTTCCAGAAAGACATCGTCTCCCTGCAGAATACAGAACAGGGGCCCCTGAAAATGTTCCTTGATTTTTTTAATCGTACCGGAGAGCAGCGCGTTACTCAGGCAGATCACATCGGGCTTAAGCTGTGTGCCCAGGAACTGCGCCAGCTCTTCGATTTCTTTCCCTTCAGCGCCCTGATCTCCTTCCAGCAGCGTGACCGTCAGCGCGCCCAGTTCGTGGGCATCGTTACTGACGCCAAATTTCGTGGCCAGGTTGATGATCCAGGGTGTGTTCAGCCAGTGTTTCATGAAACCGGGCAGCTTACGCCAGAGCTTCGAGCGATAATTCAGATAGACATTGATGCCCCCCAGAAAGACGGGAGAGCCTGTCATATTTTCTTCATCCACACGGATTGGCGTGTAGGTGGGAACGAGGGTGGCTTCCGCTCCCTGCAGCATCATGGCCCGGGTCCAGGTGTTGTCGTGCATGCAGGCACCACAAAACATCCCGGCACCTCCCGAGGTGATGATGGCCACATGTAATTTTTGGGGTGATGGTTCTGACATAAACTCTCTGCCTGGCGGTGAGCGGGAGGTCGCTTCAGGTTTGATCCAGATGGAGTGGGGCAATCTGTTGCACAAATCGTTTTAACAGAGCGGCGGCTTCAGGTGTATCATGAATAGAATCGCGAAACTCATCCAGCGACAGACCCGCGATTTTTTCGACATACTCAGGATAGCTGTTCAATCGCCCGAGAAACGACTGACGATCCAGTTCCGGATGAAACTGCGTGCAGTAAATGGGTCGATCGACGAACCGGTAGGCCTGGTTCTGTACTCGATCTGTCGACGCCAGCAATTCAGCACCGGGAGGGAGTTCAATCACAGTATCTTCATGTCCCATCAGACCTTGCAGCACTGGTCCTGAAGCGCCAAACACGGGATCGGCCGCCCCGGCTGAAGTGAGTCTGACATGATGCACGCCGATCTCGGCTTTGTCGAGATCGTGTACCACGCGTCCCCCCATGGCCCGGGCCATCGCCTGAAAACCCCAGCAGGAGGCAAACGTCGGCTTGCGGGAATCATGAACCAGACGCAGACTGTCGAGTGCGATTTCCAGCCAATCCCCTTCACCGGCGGCTGAATAATGACCACTGCCTCCTACCAGAATAATATCCACTTCCAGCAGATCATGTTCCTGTAGTGAGCCTCCCAGGAGATCGAAAACAGACACCTGACTCTGATCCACCTCCAGAGTCTCTGCGAAGCAAGCCACTTCCTGGCTCAACATGGGGTCGTCTGCGTTACGCACCTGTAACAATAGATAGCGAAGTGGCTCTAACATCAAAGTCCGTTCAATCTCGTTTTAGTTTATTTCTGTTTTCAGTGCTCATATCACCAGTAGCAACCGAGTTCGAGAGCTTGTTGCCATTGTAGCCTGAAAGCGTTCAGAGATGACCCGAAATTCTCAACTCAGCAGTTGATTTCCGTGATTCAGTCCCCTGTTTCCGCTAACATCACGATCTGTTTATATTACATTTTCCAAACTCGAAATGATATCCAGACAGTCAGAATTCACTCGATATGACAGTCTGTCAGAGACAAATCGACGCGGTTTTACAGACAACCGGAAAATCTATAGAATTTTTCCCGAAGATTTCATTTAGTATTTATATTTGACTTGACAATTTTGATCCACCAAAAGATAGTAGACCCATCAACAAAATTCGTTTTTATCTCATGCATTATCTCCTGAGAGGATCATCAGTTTTCCTTTTCTTTAACCTCTTCAATGCATGATTATTCACGCCAGTCAGCTCGTCTTGACTGGCGTTTTTTTGTTTCTGCCGACTCTTCCAGTTATAATGACAGGTAACGGGTCTCGACGAACACTTCATTCAATGGAAGGAACTAGTCATGTCCAGGTTACCACTTCTCAAAACACTACTCTGTTTCAGTCTGCTTGCGCTCACACTGCCTGTATCCGCCGAACCGGAAGCGGAGACGAACCCTCAGAAACTGAAATCCATTTCCCTGGGACAGATTACGCCTCTGCATCGCAGCAAGCTGATTTATCTGGCGGGCCAGCCAACCAAAGAAGATTTGCCCCTGATTCAGAAGGATGGCGTCAAAACCGTGGTCAATCTGCGAACTGAAAAAGAACTCG
>JAGQQP010000050.1 GCA_020426085.1 Planctomycetaceae bacterium
TGCTCACCAGCAGCACTCCTCTGCTGAGAACTGCTTTAGGTGTCGCGTTTTTCTGGATGCTGGCTTCGCTGGCACAGATGAACGTCGACACGTACGGCATCAATGAACTGAATCTGACACAAAAAGATATCGGTCCACTGCTGGGAATCCTCGTCTTTGGCGTGGCACTGGGCAGCATCCTGGCGGGTGTCTGGTCTTCTGGACGGATCGAACTGGGAATTGTCCCACTGGGAGCCGCAGGGATTGTCGTGACATCGCTGTTACTTTACTTTACTGGAAACAGCGTCATCCCCGGATCTGAGTCAAACTCGCAACTGCTCTACGGCCTCTCTCTGCTGTGGCTGTTTCTGCTGGGTGTCAGTTCCGGACTGTTTGATATTCCGCTGGAAACATTTCTGCAGCACCGCAGCGACGTTGAAACACGGGGCAGTATCCTGGCGGCTGCCAACTTCCTGGCATTCCTGTTTATCCTGATCGCATCCTTTGGCTTCTGGGTCATGCAGGCCAAACTCGAAATGACGGCCAGCCAGATCTTCATGGTGCTGGGACTGCTCACTATTCCTGTCGGCATCTATATTTTCAAGCTGCTCCCCAACGCGACCATCCGCTTCATGGTCTGGCTGGTCAGTTGTACGATTTATAAACTGCGCGTGAAGGGCCTCAAAAACCTGCCTCCCAAAGGGGGTGCCCTGCTGGTTGCCAATCATGTCTCCTGGCTGGACGGCGTCTTCCTGATACTGACCTCTACACGCCCGGTCCGCATGATTGCTTATTCCACTTACGTCCAGGGTCCGTGGGTCGCCTGGCTCACCAAAATGTATAACACCATCCCCATCAATGTGGAAGATGGTCCGAAAGCATTAATGCACTCCATCAAAACCGCTCGAACTGCCATTGAAAATGGAGAATTAGTCTGTATCTTTGCGGAAGGAAAATTGACCCGTTCGGGATACCTGCAGCCATTTCAATCGGGTCTGATGAAAATCATTAAAGGCACCGGCGCTCCGGTGATACCCGTTTATATTGATGAACTCTGGGGGAGCATCTTTAGTTTTCACGGTGGAAAATTTTTCTGGAAAAAACCCCGCAGGTGGCCCTACCCCGTTTCGATTCGGTTCGGGAAACCCATTCTTCATCCGGAGAATGAAAAGCACGTTCGTAAAGTCGTGCAAAATCTGGGAGTCGAATCTGCCAATTTTCGAAAGACATATCAAATGATAGCGCCAAGATTGTTTCTGAGAAAATGTAAGAGTCAACGATTCCAGCAAAAAGTGGCTGACTCGACCGGGGTTGAACTGACCGGCGGAAAATTACTGACCGGCGCGCTGATGATGAGGCGGCTGCTCAACAAATACGTTCTCAAGCAGGATGAAAAAATGGTCGGCGTCCTGCTGCCTCCCTCCGTTGGCGGGTCTGTTGTGAATGCCAGTCTTGCGATCTCAGGACGCGTCCCCATCAATCTGAACTACACGCTGTCTGATAGTGATATCAATTATTGTATCAGGGAAGCAGGCATCAAAACCGTTTTGACCAGCAGTAAGTTCATGGAGAAAAAGCCCATCGATATGGAAGCAAATGTGGTCCTGGTCGATGAACTCAAACTCAAAGCTACACTGGTTGACAAACTCATCAGCCTGTTCATGGCTTTCATTGTCCCCGCCTGGTTTATTGAACGCATCATTGGTCTGACCCGGGTCAGCTCTGACGATCTGAGTACAGTCATCTTCACATCAGGTTCAACAGGTCGCCCCAAGGGAGTCATGCTGACCCATCATAATATCATTTCCAACATTAACTCAGCGGATGACCTGCTGCAGCTTGCCCCCCGCGACTGTATCCTGGGAATCCTGCCTTTCTTTCATTCTTTCGGTTACACGATTGCACTCTGGATGCCCTTCGCCAGAAACATGCGATCCTGTTTTCACTTTAATCCCACCGATGCCCGCACCGTGGGGAAAATGATTGAGAAATATAAAGTCACGCTCTTCACCTCGACACCCACATTCCTCAGGCATTATCTGAAACGCTGCACACGGGAACAATTTCAGTCACTGGACATCGTCATTACCGGTGCAGAAAAACTGCCTCAGAGTCTCGCAAAAGAATTTGAAGAGAAATTCGGGCTCTTTCCGACCGAAGGTTACGGCACGACAGAACTGTCGCCCGTCGCTGCGGTCAACGTCCCTCCGACACGACAGCTGGACCCGACGGAAGTCAGTGCCAAACCGGGAACGGTAGGCCGTCCCATTCCCTGTGTCATGGCAAAAACCGTCGACCCCGATACTAAAGAGGATCTGCCTGACGGCGAGGAAGGCCTGCTGTTTATCAAAGGGCCCAATGTCATGAAAGGCTACCTGAATAATCCTGAAAAAACAGCAGAGGTTATTTTCGATGGCTGGTACAATACCGGCGACTTTGCCACCATTGATGAAGAAGGATTTATCACCATCACCGGCAGGCAGACCCGCTTCTCCAAAATCGGTGGAGAAATGGTGCCGCATCTCCGGATCGAAGAACTCATCACCGACATTGTCAGCAACCCGGAAGAAGATGAACCCGAAGTCCAGGTCGCTGTGACATCAGTTCCTGATCCCAAAAAAGGCGAACGCTTGATCGTCCTGCATAAACCGCTGCAGATTTCTGTCGACGAAATTCTCAAGAGACTCGCCAGCGAAAACCTGCCCAATCTCTGGATGCCTTCCAGCGACAGTTTTCTGGAAGTCGAAACGATTCCTCTACTGGGTACAGGTAAACTCGATCTGGCAAAAATCAAGCAGGTCGCCTGCGATGCCTTTGCAGCCGAAGTCACCAGCTGATATTATAAGTTATACTTTACATGCTTTAGCGATTTGCATCACTTTCAACTTTCGCTTTCGCAACAACTTACGCAGATTCTTAGAAAACTGCGTTAGGTTCCTGGGGCTCAAGAGTCCATTAGTGTAAAGAACGGGCCATTGTATAGTGAATTTCACTTTTTACTGAAATCACTATGTTGTATCCGTTTAGCGATTGAGTAAGTGAGAAGGAAGCAGGCATGATAAATCAAAATGTCAAATTGACGGAGCGGCAACTGGCAATCTATCAATTTCTGAAAGACAAAATTGTCAACCGTGGTTATGGCCCTACTGTCAGAGAGATCGGTGATGCTTTTGATATCCGGTCCCCCAATGGTGTCATGGGACACTTGAAAGCCTTGGAACGTAAAGGGTTAATCAAACGAAAATCCCATATTTCGCGATCCATTCAACTCTGTGACAATGCTCAAAAACCGGCAAATGTCACGTTTTCCGGTTCACTGCAGGCGGGAACACCAATCATTCCACCAGCGGCAGATGATACCCAGGTTGATTTCAGCGGCCTGTTTGAAAGTGGCGATAATTTCTGCCTGAAAGTCAAAGGCAACTCCATGATTGAAGCACAGATTCAAGATGGAGATTATGTCGTGATCAAAAAACAGGACACCTGTCAGCAGGGAGAGATCGTTGTTGCACTGGTTGATAATCAGGAAGCCACCTTAAAACGCTTCTACCAGGAAGCAGATCGTGTCAGGCTGGAACCTGCCAACTCAACCATGTCACCCATCTATTCTACCGACGTCCAGGTGCTTGGCGTGGTGAAAGGTGTCATTCGCAAATTTAGCTGAATGATTCATTCAGGTCGACTGATCCAGGTCGGCCTGTGATGCCATCTGAGTTCGCGCGAGGGTAATCAACATCGTTGCCGGCAGCGTGGCTACGTCAAGTTGTCGCAGCATGTTGACGACTTGCGCTGTGGTATATTGCGCGTGCGTACAAACATGCAACAGAATATCTTCACGACGCGTCTGATGAATTCGTCCTTTGCCACTACTCGTGCTGATTTTACAGACCAGTTCATCCAGCATTTCTGGAGACAGCTGATCCAGATACTCAATCCACCTCTGTTCCTGTGCATTCCATTTCTGTTTCAGGTCTTCCAGAGACCTGATCCCACCTTCTCCCTGCTGATTGCCCGGCAGTGCCTCTGCCAGATCGCCGGGCAAAACGGGAGACTCGTTCCCCTGTAACGCTTCCAGCCAGACATACTCAGCCGCATACAGATGCACCAGCGACCTCCAGATTGATCCCTGACCGATGGAAAAACTCTGATGGAGCTGTATGTCCGAAAGAGACTCTGCCGAATCCAGTAAGCCCTGGTTGACCCAGCGACGGTGTTCATGCAAACGAGCTATCGTACGAACGGCCATAAAAAACCCCTGATACTTAAGTGAAACTTCCCGAAAAACCGGCCAGTCTCAGATGATCGGTTCTTGTTCATACTCTCTGAGCGGAATAGCACGCCCGGGGTTCACTGTTCGGATGTAAAATCGCCTAAACCATCACTGTGTTTCCACTTGGAACAACCCGTTTTTGTTTTTTCCGCATGATTTTTGATCGTTTTTTTATTTAGATTGTTTCTCAGCTCTTGAATTGCCGAAACTATTTTCTATCCTTAGCCTTAGATTCAGCAGGAATCAACAAGATCCTGGGGGATTAGCTCAGTTGGGAGAGCGTTTGGCTGGCAGCCAAAAGGTCACCGGTTCGAGCCCGGTATCCTCCACTCAAAGCCACTTGCATTATTTTTGCAGGTGGCTTTTTTAGTTTCGATAAACTCTTCAATAGACCTGCTGCTGAATGCAAAAAAAGATCGGCCAGATCTCTCATCGGAAAGACTGGCCGACCTTTGGCTACCACATGCCCGGTCTGGTGAGTCCCGCGGGTGAAACAACCCGGCGAACCCACATCAAATTATTTCTGTTGTACATTGGGAGTGGGTGATGGTTGTGGTTCAGGGATTACTTTCTCTTCTCCTGGCACACAACCCGGACACTCCAGATCGGTACCTTCGATCACGTCTTCCTGAATGGTACCTGGTTTACAGATCTCACATGGCTGATCCACCACTTCTGGTTCCAGCACCAGATCGCGGGAATAACTGCCTTGAGTCCCTCCAGTATTGCCACCATAGTAGCCGCCATTGCCCACAACATTACAGCTGTTATATCCCAGAACAGCTCCGCCGCGCGGATAATTGAAATAACACGATCCAGAATAGAAGGCTTTAAATTTCCCGAAGTAACTGCGCGAATAATATCCACTGTAAGAATAGCTCTGATTCAATGAAGAAATCGCGGTCCCGATATCGGAAAACTCACTGACGACAGCCGTCTGGACATAACTTAAACCAACGATCATCGCCAGGACCGCTACGGTCAGGATGATAACCAGTTCAGCCGAGAGAACGAATCCACCTTCATCGTTCCAGAATTGTTTTACAAATTGATGCATGGGAAGCTCCTTTTTTAGCTTGATGTAACACGTTTTTGATTGAGTAGCCTGCATGGTCAGCGCTGGAAAATCACTCCAGCGCGTTGCGGAATCAACAGCACAATCAACTGGCCTGTTGACCGGGTCGATTACTGCTGTTGCACGATTAATTGTGTTTCTCTCAGGGACATTTCCCTGTCACTGACACTGTTGTTCGATTGAAAAACGCCGATTGGCTAAAGCGGGAGAGGAAAGTTTCTCAGGCTTTCCTTTTCTGGTTTTCGAGGCGGAACTCAATTACCTCACTCACCATAAAATCAGGGTTAATACCAGAAGTTCTCTCCGCTTCAGTCAATCAGTCATCGGTGGTCTCTCAGGTCACCGATTTGTGTAACGGTCTCTCAGGTCGTCACACACTCTCTCTATGCGATTGATCGCCCCTGTCGCGTCAGACAGGAGCAGTTATCTGTTGTATTAAACAACCGGCATATCCGGCCTTTTCAGTAACACCGGAATAACCGGCATGCTTGTCACATTAGGCAATATGCGTGCCATGCATAAATTCGTTTTCAGAAGCAAAACCAGGACAATCGACATAAACCATACAATAGAAATAACTTATAAATTCGGAATAAAACTACTTCCCCCAAACAGAGCATCACGAAATTGAGGAAGAGCCCTGGAATGTTCAGATTGCTTTACAACGACTTTAACGTTTCTGATAAGAATTCTGATCGTATCGATTATGACGATCAGGTGGGAAATGCAGCAGAAAGGCTCAGTTTGAGGATCACGAGTGGGGAATGGACCTGCTGGGTCAGGAATGTAAGCTAATTCAACGACTTACAACTCGTATAAATCTTGAAGCATAGAACAAATTCAGTCTGGCCAGAAATACGATTTCCATCCTGGAACTGACTGAGAGCCTCACCTCATTCCACCTTAATTCATCAAAACTTTCACAGCACCCATCTTGTTCATCTTTACATGGGCGGTGGTTCATGACCAAAATACGGATCGGGGCCCATTTCAATTGAATTGGTCTAGCGCTCTAAGAGGCAGTTGAGAAAAGAGAACCATGAAGAATCAGAAGCCGATTAAATATTCAGCAGCAATGCTCCTGTCACTAGTCTGTCTGGCGAGTTCATGTCAAAAGTCTGAACGAGAATTTCTGATTGGTCGCTGGCAGAACTCCAGTGGTCCGAACATGATTTTTAATAAGGATGGGTCCGTCTACAGCGTGCATATGGGTAAACGTCGAAAAGGCGCTTATTATCTTGATACAGAATCGAAACCGCAGCAAATGGTACTCGATATGCGCAATACCGAGATCAATGCTGTTTTATTCTTTGATTTCAATGCGTTCTCTGACAAACACATTGAGTTGACTCCGACCTATGTGCAGAAAAGGGGAGGGAAGAAAAAGAAATCGGACCTGACACGAAAATTACTGTTCCAGAGAATCGACCCGAACGACCCCTTAATGGGAACCAATCGTTTTTCTGTAAAAACCACCCCGTCAGAAAACAACTAACACAATCGATTCACCTGTACTTCGCTTTACTGCAGCGTCTCCAGGTCCGTTTGATTCTGGTATCATTAATTGAGAGACACTAAGGTTTAATGCGATGCACCTGGAATAATTCAAGAACAGCAGCGCATAAAAAAACAGCAGACGCCATTTGACGTCTGCTGTTTTTGTATCTGGTGTTCTCTTATTCTATTCGGCACTGCGAACGTTTGTCACAGATTCCGAACTTTGAACCGTTTCGAGAAACGTGTTATCAACTGAAGGAATGTAATCGTCATTGCTGATGTGCAATGGAGGCTCGAACCCCTGAATTGGCAGTTCCTGAACAGCAGAAATCTGTGCAACAGGTTGTTCCATTGTTCCGACCACTTCTGCATCTGCTTCTGTGATGATTCGGAATTCCGTTTCACCTGCTTCAGAAACATTCTGAGACTGAACAGTCTCATCTGTTACAGTAACGACTTCAGACACAAGTGAATCTGTTTCGACTGGTTCCTTGACAGGAGTCTGTGCGATCTGAACTTCGGGTTGAGACATGGTTTTTTGCTGCTTTTTCTGCAGTTCTGCAACCTGCACCACGGCTTCTTTAATCGAATCCAGATCTGGATTGATTTCTAATGCGCGGTGATAGTGACGGGCAGCATCATCCAGCATTCCTCTCTGCAGGCAGATATATCCCAGATTGGCATGAGCTTCTTCGGCACTCATTACAGAACGGGCAACCTGATAAGCCTCGTCCATCCGTCCCTGATGCCCTAATACCAGGCTCAAGTTATTGAAGGAACGTTTGGTACTGGGATCACGCTTGATCGATTCTTCCAGAGCAATTTCAGCAGCCGGAAGATCATTCTGCAGATACAAGGCATAACCCAGGTCGGTCAGATATTTGGGGTTCTCAGGCTGAACTTTAACCGCTTCCATCAGATATTTTGTAGCTACATCATGTCGACCCATTTTTGAGTTGACGATTCCCATTCGATGCAGGGCGACAGAGTTTTGGGGATTCCGTTGCAGCATGACACGATAAGTCTGCTCTGCCTTCACGAACTGGCCGTTTTCTTCAGCCTGTCGTGCCATCACCATTTGGGGAGACTCATCCATCGGCAATTTCAGACCTGATCCCACTACGTTATGAGAGTGAGAACATCCCGTTGTCAATAGAGCGGCCACTCCTGAAAAGAGGACCATTGTCCACATTGTTGAGTTTCGCATTCCATTACCTCACAAAATTTAATTGTGATTTTTCACTATCCATTGTGAGAAACACTCAGACCATCCTGGGCAGACACAAGTATTTAAACAGGTATTACTGACCTGAAAGTGACTCGAAATTGAATCCGTTCGATATTCAGTCCCGGTGAGAACAGTTTAATGTAGCTTCTGACTACGAAACACCAGGGCTCCTTTTCATTTATCGACCATCATAATAGCTGAGATGAAAGAACTCATAGAATCCCGGAACTCTTCTCGAATTCCCATCTGGAGCAGACCCTATATGTTCACATTGAATCAACGATCGGCAAAAACTGCCGATTGAAATCGGGCAGAACCATCAAAATCACAAAACATCAATAGAATCTGATCCGTCACCTGCTTCGTGATCGTAGAAAAAGATCGGCAGAAAATCGAAGCCAGACTGCGCTTTTACGATTTCGATTCGTCAGAGTCCGCTTCTTCAAACTCGGGCAACACTTCAAAACCCAATAGTGTTTCCACCTGCTCTGCCAGCAGGCAGAGACGCCCCAGAATTCGATGATTCAACGCCATCAGATTTTCGAACAAGGCTTCAGAGGCCCCCAGAAGTTCTCCTGGATGATTCGATTCCGGAATCTTTGCCAGTGCAAATTCAGCAATCGTGATATCGACACGAGAATGTTCAAACGGATACAGCAGTCGTTTAAAACGATTGTAGATCGAATTCAGCAGCGTATCCATTTTTTCCATTTCCGAGAGTACGACTTCACAATATTTATCGTCGGTTCGTAAATCATCAAAAAAACGAAGCAACACCTGCAAGGCCACCGAATTCATGTGCAGTTCCCATAAACGACTGATCTGAGAATTGGTCGCCTGTAACGCCAGCAGCAGATCAGGCAAGTCACGTTCCCAGAGCGCAGTATCTTCAATCTGAGCCTGCACCTTAGGAACCATAAACAGTTGCAGTCCCCGTTCCAGTCGTTTGACGACCAGCGATTCATATTTCTCCAGTTCACCGCGTATATCGCTTTTCTTCCGTTCGAGTCCATGTTTTGCATTAACGATTTTGTCGTAGTTCGTCAATGACTTGAAAAAACGATCATCAACATCCAGTTTGAGCCGCGCACGGACTGCCACCTCAGCCATACAGACACTCATGGATTTTGATTCAAATTCACGATACTCTTCGATAAAAGATTTATACTTTTCCCGATACTTCAACTGCTTCTCTCGATAGTTTTTCAGTTCCTGTGCACACTGCTTGGCATCTTCCGGAACTTGAACTGCACACTCGGAAAACAGCCGCGGCCGGTTCGGGTAAATTACTCCCTGATAAAACCGTTGCACCGCTTTATGCGACTCATTTTCTGCTTCCAGACGAACTTGCAGTTCATCCACCGAATGCAGATCCTCGCGGGGAATCTTCTTGCCGAATACCCCATAATAAAAATCGCGCGTGACAAATTTCGCTTCGCGGTTGAAATCACTGAATAAAACCGTCGCCGGTGATTTTAACCGGAAAATCCCCTCTGGATCCTCATCCTCAATATTGGCAATTCGTTCCAATGTCGCAGGATGAGTGTCAAACCAGCCGGTCTGCTCCTCTCTGATATGTCGGTTCATAGCCTGCTTTACCTCTTCAGGCAGCTTACTCAGATTGATATTGATCAACGCGGGAAAATTATCCACCAGTCGCCCCTCTGAGTAAAACTGTCCCAGATCACTCAACGCCCCCTGGTTTGCTACTCCCAGTAATGCCAGCCGTTTACTGGTCGCTGCAAAACAGCGACTTCCCGCCAGACGTGCCTCATAACGGTCTGCATCAAACTCCATCTGTCGCATCAGGAATCCACTCACCAGATGCCCCACCATCATCAGCAACCACAGCACTTTCCGTGTGATCCAGACAAACAGTCTTGCCAGATAGAGGACCCAGCTGATACGCAAATCAATGGACTGTGACAGATACTCCAGACGCTCATCCCAGGCATCACGTTCGTAAACCACTCGCATAAACCACATATTGATACTGCGAATAATAAACGACAGCCGCATGCCAGCCCCCTGTGAGAAATGGCCAAACTCATGTGCCAGCACCCCGGAAAACTGCCTCAACGACAAACTGGCAACCAGAGGCATACCGATCGTCAGCACCAGATCGTTCCCCAGCATACTCAACCAGCCCCGCCGGAAACCGGCAGACGCATTGACCTGAATATCAAGGTTAATCTGCACAGGTTGAGGTGCCCCGACGGCGTCGCACACCTGATCAACAAACATAAACAGTAACGGTTCTTTTTCCCGTTTAAGTGCACGAAAAGCGGAAGAATGCGAAGGACGCGAAAAGAGCGGTTTCAGCATGAATATAATCAAAATCACGCCGACTACGATCGGTGTCAGATAGACCAGCAACAGGAGAATCATCCCCTTGCCTCGATTGCGTGTGGATGTACTCGAACTGCCAGCCTCAAACAGAGCGAGTGAATGGACAGCGTGAAAATAGACACCCCAGATCACGCCACCAATCATCGCGACATAAATCAGCGGCAGTAAAACCATCACGAAACTGACCAGCAGGGCACATAAACGATACATCAGCGTCGGCGTGACGGGTTCGATCGTTCCCTCAAAAGCCTGCATGATTTTACCGGGCGTCAGTTCCTTCGTATCACGACTGGCCCGTTTCCGTGATTTTGAAGAAGACCTGTCGGTCTTAGCAGGGGTCTGGACAGACCGTTTCGTTCGACGGGGGGGAGAATCACTCATCACGGTTCCTGTCTCAATCTTGCCACCGTGAAGACTTCCCAAAGCCCCCACATGATCTAACGAACAGAACTTTTACTCAACATATAGTAAGTAGTCTGATTCGTAAAATCTATCAACAATTCTGGCACATTAAGACAATTTTAACTCAATACTGTCGCGCAGGATCCTGACGATAAAACATGCGCAATGTTTCGTAGAGATCGAGAGAATATTCCTGCATCAGTCGTGGCTGTTCAAAAAAATGTTCGGAACAGACGGCAAAAAATTCCGCGGGATTGGTCGATCCATACGGATCGATGAATGTTTTCTGCCCATGCTGTACCTGTGAAACCAGCCTCTGAAATTCTCTGGTCATCACTTCATTCCAGCGCCGATATTCTTCGGGACCACTCAAGAGCGGCGTACCATTAAATTGCCGGTCAATCGCATCGTAATAATGGGCGAATTCATGGATCACGACGTTCCGCCCATCATCGGGAATCTGCCCGCCCTCCCGAATACTCTCCCATGACAATACGATGGGCCCCTGTCCCCAGGATTCTCCCAGACGGAAGGAGGTCCCTTCCGTCAATACGCCAATCGAGTTGAGCATTTCTTCACGTGCCACATACGTATCCGGATAGACCAGCACCGTCTGCAGACGGTCAAAGCAGTCAGTCGCAAACCCCAAAGTCAGCAGACAGGCCTGTCCGGCGATCGTCAATTTGACTTCTTCCGTAATTTCAAAACCGTTGCAACCTTCCCAGTATTTTTCTTTGACGAAGATCTGCACACGCTGATACAGCAGTGTTCGTTGCGCCTCGGTCAAACGGGAGAGCTGAGAGACATTCTGATCCAGAATCGCTGCCCAGTGGTCTGGCATCGGCGCAGCCAGTATCTTCTTGCGTCTGCGGTTCCTCCACCAGGTAAATAACATGGATCTTAATCCTCGTTCATGAAACTGAAATCGTATGCTTGACGTTCGTTGAAGAATTCAGGAGCATTATAGTATCAGTGAACTCAAAGCATAGTCCACGAACTTTTTTCTGATGCATCTAATACGATCGAAAGCAGTCATGAAATATCTCGCCCGATTCACGCTCCTTGCCGTATCACTCTGTTTCCTGAAACCCGATCTGACAACAGCCACTGCTGCTGCACCTGAAAAGCCTAACATCGTCTTCATCCTGGCGGACGATCTCGGCTATGGTGATCTGGGCTGTTATGGACAGAAAAAAATCAAAACACCTCGCATTGATCAGATGGCAGCTGAAGGCATGAAATTCAGTCAGATGTATGCGGGCTGTACTGTCTGCGCTCCTTCTCGCTGTGTGCTGATGACGGGGCTGCACATGGGCCATTGCCGCGTCAGAGGTAATACACGTGTGAAAGAAAATCAGTCGCTCAAACCCGAAGATGTGACGGTTGCCGAAATCCTGAAACAGGCAGGTTACAAAACCGCATTGACGGGGAAGTGGGGCGTAGGCGAAGAAGGCACTCAGGGACTGCCCAACCTGCAGGGTTTCGATTATTTTTATGGCTACCTGAACCAGCATAATGCCCACAACTATTATCCCGGTTTTCTCTGGAAGAACGACAAAAAAGTTTCACTGAATAATATCGTCGATCCTGCTACGATCAATTCTGACGGGCTGGGAGGTGTGGCGACAAAAAAAGTCGACTACTCGCATGATCTGGTCATGCAGGAGGCACTCGACTTTATTGACCGGAGTGCCCAGGATCCGTTCTTCCTGTATGTCGCACTCACCATCCCGCATGCCAACAATGAAGCGGGACGCAAAGTAGGCGACGGACAGGAAGTTCCCGATTATGGCATCTATGAAAACACCGACTGGCAGAAACAGAACAAAGGCCAGGCCGCCATGGTGACCCGCATGGATACCGGCGTCGGCCAGATTCTGGATAAACTCAAAGCTTTAAATATTGATAAAAAAACGCTGGTCATTTTCAGTTCGGATAATGGACACCACCGCGAAGGAGGTAACGATCCTGAATTCTTTGATGCGAACGGTCCTCTCAGAGGCATGAAACGCGATCTGTATGAAGGTGGCATCCGCGTCCCCCTGCTGATCGATTGGCCAGGCCGCACACGTCCGGGAACGGTGTGCCACACTCCGGTCACTTCGCAGGATTTTGCTCCCACCTTTGCTGAGTCATTTCAATGGCTGCAAGCGGCACTTCCCGCCGATGGTGAAAGCCTGCTGCCGTTGCTGTCAGACCCAGAGCAAGCACTAGCTCGCGATACGCTTTACTGGCACTTTCCTCATTATTATCCGCGAATGACTCCGGCAAGTGCTCTGCGCTACCGAAATTGGAAACTGATCCACTACTACGAAGGCAACCGCCACGAGCTGTACGACTTGCAAGCCGACGTGGGAGAATCCCGGGATCTCGCCCCGGCGAGGACGGACGTGGTGACGGATCTCCGCCGACGTTTAGATGCGTGGCGCGAAGCGCTGGGGGCGAACCAACCGATGGCGCGGACTCCCTGACGAATTCTCCCCCAAGATAAACCAGAGACTGCAGAGTGCGATGGCACAGTTGGTGAACGGCCGAAAAGGCGTGATCGTGGCGTGGGCTCGGTGGCTTGTCGCCATACTTGTCCTGCTGTTCGTGGTTCGGTCCTTCTTCGGCGCGCAACGGACGCTGGCCGAACAAGGTGGCTTCACGCTGCGGCAACTGCAGGTACGTTGGCTGGTGGTCGCCGGCTGCATCTATTTTCTCGCCCTGCTGCCCATGGGCTGCTACTGGATCCTGCTGCTGCGGCGGATGGGGCAGCCCATCGGCTGGTATCGCGGCATGACAGCCTATTATGTGGGGCACTTGGGCAAGTACGTTCCGGGCAAGGCGATGGTGGTCGTACTGCGAGCTGGCTTGCTGGGCTCGGCGCGGACCAACTTGACGGTGGCGGCCACGAGTGTCTTCATCGAGACCTTCACAATGATGGCCGTGGGGGCCGGACTGGCGTCGGCACTGATCGCCTGGCAATTCGGCGAATACCGCGGATTGCTG
>JAGQQP010000510.1 GCA_020426085.1 Planctomycetaceae bacterium
ATGGTGTGACGATCTGATTGAAAGGCCCCACTTCCGGCTCAGGATCCCCGAAAAACAGCAGTAGAATCGTGGCGAGCCCCACAGGGATGAAGTACAGGAATAAATGTACGTTGATGCCGTTGAAATAAAAGAGGAGCAGACAGACAATGAACAGCAGGGCGGCAATCGGTCGGGTCCAGGGCCGCAAACGGGAAGACTGCCAGGAAACCGTTGAATCAGAATCCAGAAGCAGCAGCAGGCGTTGAATATAATCCCAATCCTGTTTTGTCAGAGTGCTCGCAGCCTTCTCTGAGTAATACGAGAGCTCTAACGAAACATGATAAATGGCCTGATCAGCGGAGATATAATTTTCTAACTGACACTTTTCGAAATCAGCAGCTGTCGCTTTTCCGTCCAGGTATCGGCGTATCAGTGCCGCCAGCTGGTTGCGTCTTTCGCGATCGATCATCGTCTGTCTTCCCGTTATGAGAGGGGACACAAAAAAGATTCAGCAGCGCACGTCGTAAAACAGGGAGTAGCAGTTGACGGTGCCATCCTGATCGTAAACGGCCATAATCACTTCGCCAGGATTTTTGAACTGGATCTGTCCTTCCTCTTTGCCACACTTCCAGTAGAGTCCCCCTTTGCGGGTGAATTCGTCCAGATCGGAATCAGCCCGGAAGATCCGCATTGAGGCCGGCAGCAGAGAAACCCCTTCTTTAGGATCAGTCGGTTTGCGCACGGCGGAGGTAAAGACGAGACGGTATCCAGACGGAGTGGTCTTGAAAGTCCGCTGGTCGGTAAACATGAACCGGGAAGGATTTTCGCTGGCATCCTTCAGCATTTTATCCTCCGGTTGAGCGGTCTCTGCGGCACCTGCATCTCGCGCTGCCAGTGTTCCCAGACCCAGACCGAGTCCTGCGACCATTTTGACGGCATCTCTTCTGCTTAAATCACTCATCTCTGCCTCCCGAGTTCCAGGCATCAAATGCCTGTTAAATCGTTATTGAAAAGATTCCTCAGAAAAAACCGCGTGCATGATGAAACCGTTTTCTCTCCCTGAATGATATCAGACGGGTGGCGGTGTTCAACTTTTTTCTGCTGGAGGTTCGTAGCGGGAGAGATACAGCAGCCCTCATTCATCGGCTACGTTTGTGATCCTGCGCTATTCCAATAGAGGAATCATTAGAAAATGCCGTGCCAGAATTTAACGTATTTATCAGCGATGCTCAGCAAAATATCATTACTGTTCACAGCCCAGTTGATGGGAGCATAGAAATACTCAAGACGTTCAATTGTTTCAGGAGAGACATCGCTCCGCAGGCCGGTAGGAGTGCTGAGATATGCGGAAACGGGGCCGATACTCAAGACATACAGCACCAGCAACAGGGGAAGCGCCCCGGACAGAAATCGCATGAGAAGGGATCGTTTATTTTCCGACATCGGAATGTCTCCTGAGGTCAGCAGTGGGAACGGTGCTATTTTAATCAACTGCAGGAAAAACGTAACCGCAATTCCTGAAAAAACGTGCAGCAGGTTCAGTGGGTGGAGTTTCTCATACCGGGAATACCCCAATGACAGGTTTCGTGTCATTTCGTGTCTTTCGTGGTAGAAAAATCATATTCGAGCGTTTCATCTGTTCCCATACCAGTGTGAAACCGGGTCGAACATCGCCAGGCGGGCGGACACATGGGTCACGCCCCTACGGCAGGGAAGGTTGGTAAAGTAAAACTGAATTGTGTGATTTCACTGACAGTTTCCTGTTGCCTGCGACAACCCCGGGAGGGTTTCTCTTAAATCATAGCGGCACCGTCGGTCAAGCCGAGCGGTGGCACACGGACGACTGATCTGATAAGGATGATTACCCAACTCCAGATAGATTTCCGTGTGCCACGGTCCGGCTCGTCAGGCCGTGCCTGGAACGTATAGGACGCTCGGTTCTGGAACGAATACGGCAGCGGCAACCTCCTGCTCGCTCCGCTCGGCCCGAATTACATTCGGGCTTACCCACTTTTTCTTTCGTGTGGTTTCGTGACTTTTCGTGGTAGAAAATTCCATTACGAAAGTTTCATCTGTTCCCATACCGGTGTGAAACCGGTTTGAACATCGCCAGGCGGGCGGACACATGGGTCACGCCCCTACTGCGGGTGGCACCGAATGAAATTCGGTGTTGTCGCAGACAACAGGAAACTGACTGAGTAACCATACAAATCGTTCTCCAGCCTTCTCACCTGGTCCATTCTGAATGGAAGAATAAAACAGTGTCTTGCGTCAGTGAGCGCAACACTCTCAATTTCATGCCCGCTGCGCTCGGCCCGAATTTGATTCGGGGCCTGATTCACTGTAACAACTAACCACGATAACCTGTGCCGGGGACCCGGCGTTCGAATTCATCACACAGCCAGGTTTCCTGTACCTGTCGTTCAAGATGATTGTGAATGTGAAAGAAATCCTCCTTCGATTTCACCTGCAGATATTCCTGTTTCAGATTTCGGAAGCACATCATGCACCCGAACACACCATTTCCGTAGGGACTATAGTCGGAATACAGACAGTTGATACAGGCCTGGATAAAGACTCCCTCTGGCAGTTGTTTCTGGATTTCCAGCAGTTCATCTTCCATATCCCCCTGCTTTCCGGATGAAGAATATTTCAGAGCGTTGGATTCCAGGGCAATCTGAAATCCCTCTTTATCAATTCTTCCACAGTTGATTGGCTTACCCAACTCAAAATGAACTGAAAGATCAACTTTGATCAATTGATCTCGATCATTCACTAATACTGGGATTGTGAAATCAAAATTACAGTCAACCAGACTGTCGTGATGAATCTCAAATCGGTCCGGCAGGCCCATTGGTTGCACCGGTTCCAGATCATCGAACATTTTTCCCACAAATTCCCAGCCGTCCAGATTGATGCGGATGTCTGAACCATCGTTGATCATGGTGCCGACGATGGTGCCTGTGCGGTCGGTGTATTTGAATTCTGTTTTTTCCATAATGTTAAAGAACTACTGTTAGCAGAGACAAGAAAATGACCACACCATGAAAAGCCACAGGCTCTCAGATGTTCCGAATCAATTTTGCAACAACGGTTCGTCGCGCCTTCCATTAATGGCGACTGATGGTCAGAGCAGAAGTACAAATCATAAACGGGCCAGTTGGGTGAATGCATTTCTATACTTTCGCCATACTGATTGCCCCAAGGCAGACCGCCACCGTTGATGCCACAGGTCGGGATCCATTCCGAAGCGAGGGGGCCAATCCCCTGGCATGTCAGCTGTTGTGGCTTGAACCAGTCGCCCACCTCTTCGTAATCCCGGGCCACCTTCTCGCCGGTACGACAATCAATCACGCCCCGTCCCTGCGATGAAATAACTAATAAATAAGGGCTGTTTTTGGAAAAGCCCAGATTGGTTAACCCGCCGACGTGCATGAGGACCACTCTTTCCCAGCCCCTGGGGGATTCCGCGGCTCGAATCTGATTGAGCAGCGCGATCAGCCGTTCCCGGTTGGGATCTTGCTTTTTAAAAAAGATCATTGTGTCCCTCTGGTTCTCAGCGACTTCGTATTACCGTAATTGATCATGTTCTTTACAAATATCGTTTCATATCAGTGTGTCAGTTATTTTTGTTTTTGGAAATCAGGTACTGCAGAAAGGAAGTGATGCCGGCGAATTTGTAATT